>NZ_JBAMDJ010000099.1:0-1337 GCF_036961705.1 Pseudomonas sp. 3JA | reverse complement strand
GCCAACCCAATCGGATCCGGCGTCGTAAACCGCCCCACATCCGGATCATAAAACCTGAACGTATTGAAATGCAGCCCGGTTTCCCGATCCAGGTACTGCCCCTGGAATCGCAGGTTCTGCTCTTCGATGTAATACGGCTCGCGCACTTCCTCCAGCGTATTGCCCCACACCCGGTACGTAGCCTGCCAAACGTTGTGCCCGTCGGCTTCGGTGAGTTGTTCCGGCAGGCCGTTGAGGTCGTTGTGGTAGTAGCGGATCTTTTGCAGCGGGCCGCTGCCATCGACGCGGGCCAGGGGTTCGTAGCCGTCGTCTTCGTAGAGGTAGAGGCTGGTTTGCTGGTGGCGGTGTTCCTGCAACAGGCGCAGGCCGTCCCAGGTGAAACGGGTTTCCCCCAGCGGGTAACCATTGCTGTCGTGTTCGGTTTTTTCGATGCGCCGGCCCAGCGGGTCGTAGGCCATTTTCACCACGCTGCCATTGTCGTTGCACACTTCAATCAAGCGGCTTTCGGCGTCGTAGGCGAAGTGTTGCACGCCACGTTTGGCGCTGCGTTTTTCGATCATCCGGCCGAAGGCGTCGTAGCGGTAGCGCTTGTCCTGGTAGGTCAGCAGTTTGTTGTGCACCACCAGCCCGGCGCCGGGGGCCGGGCCGTCCAGCAGGTTGGCGGCGGCGTCGTAGGTGAAGGTCTCGCGTTGGCCGTGCAGGCTGTCCTGGCTGGCGATGATGCGACCGGTGGCGTCGTAGTGCAGTAGCTGGCGCTGTTGTGCGGCGGGTTGCTGGTCGAGTTTGCCGATGAGATTGTCGGCGGGGTCGTACTCGAAGTGTTTTTGCACCGCCGCCGGCAGCAGCGAGGGTTGGCTGCTGTGGCGGCGTTGGCGTGTGCGCAGGCGGCCGCTGCGGTCGTATTCGCTGCGGGTGCTGATCTGGCCTTGGGTGCGCAGCACTTCGCGGTGCAGGCGGTCGCGTTCGAAGTCGCTGATGACCTGGCCGTCGAGGTTGATCTGGTGCAGATGGCCGCTGCCGTAGTACAGGCGGTTGACCCAGCGGCCATCGGGCAGTTGGCTCTGGATCAGGTTGCCGAGTTCGTCGTAGTGGTGCTGCAGGCTGCCGACGGCGCTGTTTTCGGCGAGCAACTGGCCGAGGGTGTCGTAGGCGAAGCTCAGGGTCTGGGCGTTGCCCTGCAGGTCGGTGAAAGTGACGGCGGTGAGTTGGTCCAGCGGGTCGTAGCTGTATTCGGTGCGGCCATCGTCGGTGACCTTGGCGATCAGCCGGCCGACGGCGTCGCGTTCCAGGCGATGGACGATGGGTGCCGGCGGTGTTTCGGGAACGAGCGCCAGGCC
>NZ_JBAMDJ010000098.1:0-1381 GCF_036961705.1 Pseudomonas sp. 3JA | reverse complement strand
GATCGTGTCCCAGGAAGTGGTGTAACTCATCATGGTTCTAGCCATTGAGCTTGCCGTTTAGTTGATCACGGCCGACAGCTTGGCCTGTGGATTATCGCTGACCGCCTCGAAGGCTTCCAACTGCATGTAGCGTCGTTGCAGGCACCACTCGTCGTTCTGCTCCAGCAGCATCGCCCCCACCAGCCGCGTTATGGCCGGATCGTTTGGAAAAATTCCCACGACATCGGTGCGGCGTTTGATCTCGGCGTTGAGCCTCTCAAGCGGGTTGGTGCTGTGCAACTGCTGCCGGTGCGCCTTGGGAAACGCCATGTGCGCCAGCACTTCATCCTCGCAGCCGTCCATGAGGGCCGCGATCTTGGGGTATTTCTCGCGCAGCTGATCAGCGACCAAACGCCATTGCTGATGGCACTCGGCACGGCTGTCCTGAGCGAAGACCGTGCGCAGCAGAGCCGCCACCATGGTGCGCTGACCTTTGCCAACATGGGCCATGGCGTTGCGCATGAAGTGGACGCGGCAGCGCTGCCAGGTCGCATGGAAGACCTTGGAAACAGCTGCCTTCAGGCCTTCGTGGGCATCGGAGATGACCAGCTTCACGCCGCGCAACCCGCGCCTCATGAGACTGCGCAGAAAGTCCGTCCAGAACGGTTCAGCTTCGGAAGGGCCAACGCGCATGCCCAAGACTTCACGACCACCATTTGTGTTCACGGCCACGGCGATTATTACGGCAACCGAGACGATGCGCCCGGCCTCCCGCACCTTGACGTAGGTAGCATCGATCCAGAGATAGGGCCAGTCACCTTCAAGCGGACGATCAAGGAAAGCGTGAACGCGCTCATCGATCTCACCTGCCAGCCGTGATACCTGGCTCTTGGAAATCCCAGTCATGCCCATGGCCTTGACCAGCTCGTCCACCGAGCGCGTTGAAACGCCCTGGATGTAGGCCTCCTGAATGACCGCCGCCATGGCCTTCTCAGCGGTGCGTCGAGGCTCAAGGAAGCCGGGAAAATAGCTGCCCTGGCGCAGCTTGGGGATCTTCAAATCAACGTCACCGGCACGGGTTTGCCAGAGGCGATCACGGTAGCCGTTGCGGCTGTTTGTCCGGTCTGGGCTTTTGACATCGAAGCCGGCGCCGCACAGCCCTTCGACATCGAACTCCATCATGCGCTGGGCAACGAACTGGATCATTTGCTTGAGCAGATCAGCATCTGCCCCTTTCTCAACCAACTCGGTCAATGCGATAGTGGGCTTGGTCATCGTGGTTTCTCTGGTGAGTGTTTGGTCTTCGCAAACTCAACGTTAGCCAAGAACCACGATGACCATCCTCTTTCGCCCACAGGGCGCCTTCGGTTGGTTCAGTTACACCACTTCCTGGGACACGATC
>NZ_JBAMDJ010000097.1:0-1402 GCF_036961705.1 Pseudomonas sp. 3JA | reverse complement strand
CCTTCATGACCCTCAGCCGGGTACACCGTCTGGCTGCGCAGGTTACGTACAAAATCCTGCGGGTCCTTGGGGCAGTGCACGTCACCATCGTCGTCCTCATAACCATCGACCGGGTAGTATTCGTACACGGTGCGCACACCGTTAGGCTCGGATTCCTCCAGCAGGTTGCCGAAGTTGTCGTAGTGGGTGGTCAGGGTTTCGCTGCGGGCCTGGGTAACATCGCTGATGAGTTCCCAGCGCTTTTCCACGGTCTTGGGCAGTTGGAAATACGCCGGTTGTTGCTCGAAGGTCCCTTCAACGGTGTGATAAGTGTTGATCAGCCGCTGCACGCAATCGCCTTGGGTGGTGCGTTCCTCGGTGAGCAGGTGAAAGCTGTTGAAGGTGCGCTGCACCGTGCGCACTGTCCCGCCGCCGACTTTATGTTTGGCGGTAGAGCCGTAGGTGTAACTGCGATCGGTCTTGTACAGTTGGTCCAGGCCGTTGCTTTCCCAATTGATATTGGAGCCGTTGCCGATGAAGTTTTCCAGGGTGTACTCGTAGGTCACTTCCATCGGCGGTTGCCCGAAGCCGGGGAAGAGTTGATGGCGAGTGACCCGTGGCAGGTTCACCCGCCCGGTATTGCCCGGGTAAGGATGACCGTCGTCGAGATATTCGATGGCTTCGCGCCCGCCGACCGGGGTCTTGACCTCGGTGATGCAGCTCAGGCCGCGCACCTGCTGATAGTCGAAACGCCAGCTGGCCTTCTCCACGGTGGGCAGGATGATCTCGACCACCTCACGCCTGGGGTTCAGCTTGAGTTCGAAGCGCGCCAGCGGCTTGCCGCCCGGGCCGGCCTCCGGGTGCAGGAGAAACTCGACCCAGGAGTCATCACTGGAGCGGTTGATCTGCAGCAGCGAGCCCAAGTCGTCGCTGATCGATTCCAGGCGCTGACCGTTGCCAAAGCCTGTGTAGGACAAATCGACCTTGTGCCCGGAGGCGGCATGGATCTGCACGGGCAGGGCGACCTCTTCATCGCCGCTGCCACCGACCTTCAGGGTTTCGATCAAGCCGGCCTTGTGCACGACCCGGTAGATGTCGTTGCCGTCATTGAAGAAGTGGAAACTGTCGAGTTTCTTTTCCTTGATCTCAGGCGTGGTACCACTGCCGGTGACCTTGAAGGTTTCGCCGGTGGACAGGGCGAGGATGCGGTCGCCGGGAGTGAACTGGGACAGGTTGAGGTTCCAGCCGACGCCAAAACCCGAGTCCAGTTTGTTGAGGGGGTTGAACACCAGTTTCAGCGGTACGGCGGGACCGCATAGGTCGTTGGTCTTGAGTTCCGGCAGGTCGATGGCGATGGTGTACTGACCGGTGCGCGGGTCGACGCTGGCGGACAGGAAACTCATGAAGTTGAAGGCATTGGAGT
>NZ_JBAMDJ010000096.1:0-1414 GCF_036961705.1 Pseudomonas sp. 3JA | reverse complement strand
GCGCTCATCGTTCTACATAACTCTGTTTTCAAGTATTTTTGAAATTCGGAGAAATGGAGAACGATGATTGAATTGGGCACAGGACGAAATGAAAACCGCCGACTTGGGTGATGGCCGTTTAAATGCCAGGCTCGCCAGCTTTTTAGGACGCCTAGCCGATCATCCCGGCAACAGCATCCCGACCGCTTGTCGAGGGCTGGCAGAAACGACGGCGGCTTATCGATTTCTTGATAATGAGAAAGTCACGTTCCAGAAGGTGTTGCAGCCCCATCAGGACGCGACCCTGCAACGGATGCAATGCAGTCCCGTGGTGCTGTTGGCGCAAGATACGACCGAGATGGACAAATGGGTCAATCTCGGTCCAAAAGGGATGGGCACGATCAAGGCGCAGAAGAAGTTTTCTCGACGTCTGCACCCAACCGTCGCCTTTACCCCCGACCGTATCTGTCTGGGTGTCGTCGACGCTCAGTGGTGGAGCCGCGATAAACCGAGCCCCCGTCGTGAGCGCCCAGCTAAAGGGATTGACGAGAAAGAGAGTCAGCGCTGGATCAACAGTTATCAAACCAGTTGTGCGATTCAGGGGCAGCTACCGCAGACCTTGGTGGTCAACCTCGCCGATGCCGAGGGTGATCTGTACGAATGGTTTATTGATTATCAGCAATTCGCTCCAGGCACGCAGGCCCAATGGATCGTACGGGCGGCTCAAGACAGACGCTTGTCAGGGCCTGACAACGGGAAGTTGTGGTCGGAACTGGAGCAGGCCCCTGCTTTGGGAACACTCAAGGTTGAAGTCAAAGCGCGCGTCCAACGCCCCGCCCGGCTGGCTGATGTCACATTGCGCGCAGCAACCGTGACCCTGCGGGCCCCCGACAGGTCGGGTTATAAATTGCCCAGTGTCTCGATCAATGCTGTTTTGGCCCGTGAAGAAAACACCATAGACGGCGTTGAGCCTCTGGAGTGGATGCTGTTGACCAGTCTGCCGGTCACCCGCCTGGAACAGGCGAGCACCGTGGTTGAGTGGTACGGGGTACGCTGGTCTATCGAAGTGTTTTTCAATGTGCTGAAAAATGGTTGTCAGGTCAGTCGATTGCAACTGGAAACCGAAGAACGGTTGTTACCCTGCATTGGTTTGTACTTGATTACCACATGGCGCGTGCTTTACGGCCTGATGCTGGGACGTGCTTGTCCGGATTTAAGCTGCGAGATGGTGTTTGAGGCTTCGGAGTGGAAAGCGGCCTATGTTGTGGTCAAACGGTGTCAACCGCCCTCTGTACCGCCTTCTTTGGGCGAGATGGTTTTACTGGTCACAAGCCTGGGAGGCTACTTAGGGCGCAAAAATGACGGGCCTCCCGGCCCTAAGGCCATGTGGATAGGGATGCAACGAATACGCGAGTTTGTTATCGCGTTAGAAGCC
>NZ_JBAMDJ010000095.1:0-1421 GCF_036961705.1 Pseudomonas sp. 3JA | reverse complement strand
CAGCCCTTTCAAGGTCTTTTGGCTTTAGCTGCCTTGAGCACCCGATCCGTTGACACATGGGCATTCGCGGCTTTGCCTTCAAGCCACTCCTTTGACTTGGGCACTTTCGGGCCTCGTTTGCTCTTGGCGACCGCTTTGGGCTGGATATTTCGAGCGAGTGCGAGCAGGTACTGAGTCAGTCCTGCGGCGGGGATCGGGATGCATAGATATTCTGGCAAGGCTATTTGCATCCCCTCGTAACCGCTGCGTACCTGTACCGCTAGGTGAAAAATCGATGCTTCCCAATCATCGGGCAGGTTCTGGCGATGAGCCTGCTCGACGCTGCGTTTGAGCACGGACAGAACGTTGTAAGCCAACACGGCCGACGCAAATCCCAACAGGGCTGCTTTAGGGTTGCCCAAGGTTTCGATTTCACTGTCCAACACCGCTTCCAGGCGCTGGAACATCCCTTCGATGCTCCAGCGACGGCGGTACAAATCGGCGATTTGCTCAGCACTGATGGAGTCGGGCAAGTTGCTCCAGAACAGCAGCGTGGCATCGCCGGATTCGGTGGGGGTTTGCAGGTTCAGTTCGACTCGCCGCCACTGGCGTCCACCTTTTACTTCAATGATTTGCTCGCGCACGTTGCCTGCCGCGACCGCGACAGGCCCCTGCCAGTCGCTTTCCTTAAGCAGGCGTGGATGTTTGCTCTGTTCGCGAATGATGAACGAGGCCCCGGTGTCTTCGCAGGCCTCCATGACCGGGAGCGTGCAGTAGAGTCGATCAGCCATCCACAGTTGCCCCGCACTGGCCTTTTCCAGCAACGGCAGCACGCTGACGCGTTCGCTGGCATAGGCATCTTCGCAAGGCTGAAGATCAACGACCTGGTCCAGATCGGGGTCGTAAACCACAACGGAAAAACCAGGCCGGGCGGCGCCCCGTTCACGGCGCAAAGCGCCCAGACGCTTTTCGCTGGAAGGCAGGTGGTTACCGTCAACGACCCGTAGTTGCCAGCCAGGCAAAATGGCTGAGTGCCCCAGTTCTTTTATCGTTGGTACCAAGCGCTCTGCGCTGCCGGTGACCAGGGCGCGCAGTAGCGCAGGCTCTGTACGACTGACCTTGTCATACAGCGCCGCCAAGCTGACAGGAAGATCTTCCATCTGCCGCGCAGCGGCATGCAGCGAAGGTCGCAAGCCCAATGAAACAAGGGACATCAGTTCAACGATGGTTGAAAACAAAAGCTCACGTGGGTACTGCCGCTGACGGTGCTCTTCGAACACCTGATCGATCCATTCAGCAGGAACAGCCTGTTCCAATACCACTCTGGTCATGACACTGGCCGGTGCTTTTCTCTCAAACCGCGCTAGAACCTCTGCCCACATCGCTTTCGTCACCCTGACTGGAGTTTTGGGGGATTTTATCAAAGACCTTGAAAGGGCTGG
>NZ_JBAMDJ010000094.1:0-1635 GCF_036961705.1 Pseudomonas sp. 3JA | reverse complement strand
CGAAACCCCTATCTGCTGATGCAGGTAGGGGTTTTGTTTTGCCTGAAACAAAAAGCTTTGGCCAAAAAAAGGATGACCTGTAGAGGTTATCCTTTTTTGCATCCGGCCCTTAAGCCCCGGGTACTGGGCAGCTCAGATCCCCTTCCTTGCACTTGAGATAGGTCTTGAATGCCTCGATCCGGGCTTTAGTCTGGGCGGTGATGCAGTTGCTGTAGATCAGTGGGTAGACGCTACCGCCCTCGACCCCGGAGGCGGAGAAATTGCATTCGGCGTCACGGAAGCCTATCCAGGCACGCTGCGCCTTGACCAGCATCTGTTTGGCCTGCGGGTTGTCCTTCAAGCGTGCCGTGATCAGCTTGTACAAGCTGTTCAGCTCGTTGTCGGCGGCCTTGTTTTCTTTGACTGCGCATTGGTTCATTTCACCTTGAGTGGTGGCGTCGGTGCAGTTGTCAGCCTGGGCAACAGTGACGAAAAGCAGCGGCATCAGGGCCAGAAGCAAGCGCGGGGACATGTTTGGTCTCTCCTTGAGGGGATTGAAAACGCCGGGTGAGTTTACATCGCTCCCTGCGGTTTTAAAGAAGGCGATACTGATACAACTTTCTGGTTGGCGTTGTGGTCTTACAAGCCTACTGTTGAAACACAGGAGGTGACCCATGCATTCATCCGATCGCATTGAAAGAAAGATCCTGCTTAAGGCTCCGCGCTCTCATGTCTGGCGAGCCCTGGCCAATGCCGAAGCTTTCGGCCAATGGTTCGGTGTTGCCCTTGAGGGGAAACGGTTTGTGGCAGGGGAGCGTACCCAGGGGCAAATCACTTATCCAGGTTACGAGCATCTCATCTGGGACGTGGCGGTGGAACGAGTGGAGCCTGAGCGGGTGTTCTCGTTTCGCTGGCATCCTTACGCTGTCGAGCCGCAGGTTGATTACTCTCAAGAGTCCGAAACCCGGGTGCAATTCGAACTTGAAGACATGGATGGCGGCACCCTGCTCAAAGTCGTGGAGTCGGGTTTCAACAACATTCCCGAGGCTCGCCGGCTCAAGGCTTTTCGCATGGACAGCCGTGGTTGGGACGAGCAGATGGCCAATATTGAAGCCTTCCTGAGCAAGTCTTGATAGGGAGTGCTGAGGAGCTAAGGGTTTTTGGAGGGGGCGGTGTAGCGAATGTCTTACACGAGATGGTAGCTATGTCGTCTATTTCGTTTTGGATCCGAGGCGTAATCTGGACTCATCCACTGAAGCACAGGAAGTGCTCAGGATCAGGGACGATCGACCTTGCAAGGAAAGCTATCGACAGGGAGTCGTAATGGTCTTGGAAAAACCCGCTTCGGCGGGTTTTTTTTCGCCCGCAAAAATCTGAGAAGGCCCTATAGCGAAACGCTTACACGCCTTTGCTGCTTTCTCGTCTTTTTCCAAGATACCGATGGGCCTAATCTATGTTCATCCACTGGGTACAGGGAGTGCTCGGGGTCATGGATGATTGGACCAGGCATGGAATGCCGGACAGGGAGTCAAATTGGTCCTCAAAAAACCCGCCTAGGCGGGTTTTTTTTCGTCTGCGAAAAAGTGGCCTGATCATGCCAGGCGCCGGGTCATGGTGCGGTCGGAACCATCGGCAGCCAGGGTCTGGCCCCCAGGT
>NZ_JBAMDJ010000093.1:0-1658 GCF_036961705.1 Pseudomonas sp. 3JA | reverse complement strand
GGCGGTCGGTGGCGTTCCAGCGGTCCAGTTGCTGCTGATCCTGCTGTTGCGGGAACAGTTCGACCAGGGTGCGCCCAGGGCTTGCCATCAGTGCATCGAGCAGCGCGCACCACTGCGCGCTCCAGCGTTGCATCGTCGCTTCGTCGTACAAGGCCGATTGGTATTCCAGCGCCAGCGTCATGTCGCTGCCGTCGTCCTGGACTTCCCAGCTCTGTTCAAACTTGGCGTCGATCACCGGCAGCATCTGTTCTTCGACGTTCAGCCCCGGCCATTGGCTGCTGTCGATGCGGCCGTAGTTGAGGGAGAACAGCACTTGGAACAGCGGCGTACGGTTCAAGTCGCGGTTTTGTGCGATAGCGCTGACCAGGGTGGCGAAGGGCAGGTCAGCATGGGCTTGGGCTGCACGCAGGTCGGCTTCGAGGCTGGCTAGCAGTTGCTCGACCGGGGCCCGTTGGTCGACGTCGCTGCGGATCACCAGGGTGTTGACCAGGCAGGCCAGCAACGTCTGGGTTTGCCCATGGTCACGCTGGTCCGCCGGGGTGCCGAGGCGAATCTCCCGCTGGCCGCTGTAGCGGGCCAGCAGCGCGCTCAGGGCCGTGGCCAGCACTACGTAGGTGGTCGTGCCGCGCTGACGGGCGAACTGCCGGATGGCTTCGGCACGCTGGGTGCCGAGGCGGACGCTCAGTTGTCGGGCGCGACGATCGGCTTCGGCGCCGCGTGGATGGTCGATGGGCAGGTCGAGTTGGTAGTCGTCCTGGCCCAGGTGGTTTTTCCAGTAGTCCAGGCTGTCACTGCGCCGAGCCTGGGTGTCCGGGTGCTGTTGCCACAGGGCGAAATCGACGTAGTCGATCTCCAGCGGTGTCCAGGCGGGCGACTGCCCGTTGAGGCCAGCGGCGTAGGCCTGGGTCAGTTCGTCGATGAGCAACTGCATGGCCCAGCCGTCGGTGGCGCTGTGGTGCAGGCACACCAGCAACAGGTGTTCGTCGCTGCCTTGGCGTTGCAGCAGGTGCGCACGCCAAGGCGCCGCGGCGGCCAAGTCGAACGGTGTCATCAGTGCGTTCTGGGCATTGGCGCAGGTCGCTGCCCAGTCCTGGGTCGCAACGCACGTGACCGCGAGCGCCGGGCCGTGGTCGTCAATCAGCAATTGCGGCTCGCCGTCGACTTCGACGATACGGCTGCGCAGCACCAGGTGGCGCTGGCTGACCTGCGCAAAGGCCTCGCACAAGACTTGGACCTGCAACTCGCCGCGCAAGGTCAGGGCGAATGGCATGTGGTACTCGCGGGACTCCGGCACCAGGCGACTGAGCATCCAGAACCGGCGTTGGGCCAGGCCCAGGGGCAGTTGCGCCGGGCGCGGTTGCGCGGTGATCGACTCAGCGGGCGTGATCGCTCGCAGATGCTCGGCCAGGGCCGCGACCGTCGGTTGGGCGAACACCAGCGGCAAGGGCAGGGAAACCCCGAGGCGCTCACGGACCCGGCTGACCAGGCGGGTGGCCAGCAAGGAGTGACCGCCGAGTTGGAAGAAGTTGTCCTCGATGCCGACTTCCGACCCACCCAACACTTCGCTGAACAGTTCGCAGAGCACGGTTTCAGTGGCGTTACGCGGCGCGGTGCGCGGCTGGTCGCTTTGGCTCTGCGGCAGCGGCGTGGCGGTCAAT
>NZ_JBAMDJ010000092.1:0-1734 GCF_036961705.1 Pseudomonas sp. 3JA | reverse complement strand
ACGCTCCCGCGTGGGAATGCCGCCAGGGACGCTCTGCGTTCCGCTTGGATGTGACGCGGAGCGTCACGGGATGCATTCCCACGCGGGAGCGTGGGAACGATCAGTCTTCTCAAACCGGCTGCAACTTCTTCTCGAACACCGCCACACCCTCCAGATCCCGCAACACCACGCTCATCTCCCCGCTTGGCCCGTCGATGTTCACCTCGCCAAAGAACTGATACCCGGCAAACGGCGAGGTGTTCTGGGCCGGCGGGGCTTTCTGGAACACCACTTCCGGGCCGAAGGTCTTGTCCAGGGCATTGGGCCCGAAGCTGCCAGCGTTCAACGGCCCGGCGACGAACTCCCAGAACGGTTCGAAATCCTGGAACGCGGCGTGTTCGGGGTGGTAGTGATGCGCGGCGCAATAGTGGACGTCGGCGGTGAGCCAGACATAGTTGCGCACCTGATGCTTGCGCAGATAACCCAGCAATTCGGCGATCTCCACTTCCCGCCCCTGGGCAGCGCCCGGATCACCGTTGGCGACCGCTTCCCAACGCGGCACCCCGGGGCTGGCCTCGCCATCTGGCACCCCCAGGCCGATGGGCATGTCGGCGGCGATGACTTTCCACTGGGCACGGGATTGCTTCAATTCGCGCTTGAGCCAATTCAATTGCTCACGCCCCAGGAACGGCTTGGCCGCGCCGAGGTTGGCGTCGTTGGCCTCGCGGTAGCTGCGCATGTCCAGCACGAACACATCCAGCAGCGGCCCATAACCGAGCTTGCGGTAGATCCGCCCGCCGCCGTCGGCCTTTTGCAGGCGCATCGGTGCGTATTCCAGCCAGGCCTGTCGCGCACGCCCCACGAGGCTGTGGATATCCTTGGTCTGGTAGCGCTCGTCCAGTTGCTTGCCCGGCGACCAGTTGTTGACCACCTCATGGTCGTCCCACTGCCAGATCTGCGGCACTTCGGCATTGAAGCGGCGTACGTTTTCGTCCATCAGGTTGTAGCGATAGTTGCCGCGATACTCATCCAGGGTCTCGGCGACCTTGCTCTTGGCGTCGGTGGTGAGGTTGCGCCAGAGCCGTCCACCCTCGGCGGTGATTTGCGCCGGCACCGGGCCGTCGGCGTAGATGGTGTCGCCGCTGTGGATAAAAAAGTCTGGCAGGCGAAGGCGCATGGCTTCGTAGATGCGCATGCCGCCGATGTCCGGGTTGATGCCAAAGCCCTGGCCGACGGTGTCGCCGCTCCAGACAAAACGGATGTTGCGCTTGAACTGCGGCACGCTGCGCAGGTGGCCGAGCCAGGGTTCGCTGGCAACCCCGCTTTGGGCGTCTTCGAAATGCACCCGGTAGAAAATCGCCTGGTCACGGGGCAGCCCGGTGAGTTCAACCCGGGCGGTGAAATCACTGCGAGCGTCGGCCAGGGGCGAGACAAAGCGGCGGGGATTGCTGAACTTGCTGCGGGTGTCCCACTCCACCACCATCCGCGCCGGACGGTCGCTGCGGCTCCAGATCATCGCCCGATCGCCCTGCAAGTCGCCGGACTGCACACCGTCGGTGAGCACCGGGCGATCCTTGACCGAAGCCATCACCGCCGGCGCCAACCCCGGCAACAACAACCCCGCCCCCACGGCTTGCATCACACGACGACGGCCCAGGTCGAATTCGCTCATGGTGTTCTCCCTTGAAATGGGAAAACTTAAGCATGGCTGTGTGAAGTGGGTGTGACAGGGATCTTATGCCCCCCACTCCCACA
>NZ_JBAMDJ010000090.1:0-1819 GCF_036961705.1 Pseudomonas sp. 3JA | reverse complement strand
AAAAGCTCAACAGTCATGGCCGATTGGTTTACAGCTCGAGCCACATGTGGATTTTGTCGAGGAACTCATCCTCCACGCGGATCGCCATCGGTTCGAGGCCGTACAGAACGAAACCACAACGCTGGTAGAGCTTGAGCGCCGGGGTGTTGCCGGCGGTGACGGTCAGTTGCACCAGGCGCAGGAAGGGATGACGCCGGGCTTCGGCGAGGGCGGCTTGGACCAGTTGGTAGCCGAGCCCACGATGGCGATGTTCATCGGCGACGTACATGCCGAACAGCAGCGCCTTGTGCCGGGCTTTTTCCCGGGGCTCCAGGGCCAGGCCGACGATGCCGACCAGCTCTTGCTCGACAAACGCCCCCAGCAGCACATCGAGCCGGCTGCCCAGGCGTGACTCCCACCAGTTGATAGGCAGCTTGGCCCGCTCGGTGACGCTGGAGGTGAAGGCCTGGGGATGCAGTGCGTATGCCTGGAGCATCAGCTGGCGATACGCCTGGGCATCGCCGGCCCTCAACCGTCGGATGCTCACGCCGAACGCCGTTGCTCAAACATCAGGCGCAACGCCAGCGCACCGAGGACAAACCCCATGAAGTAGCGCTGCGCCGCCAGCCAGGTCGGGTTGTGGACGAACCATGAGGCAATGCCGGCAGCGAACAGGGCGATCAGCAGGTTGACGCTGAAACTGACGCTGATCTGGGTCAGGCCCAGGATAATGCTCTGGGTGAACAACGAACCGTGTTCCGGGCTGATGAACTGCGGGAACACCGACAGGTAGAACACCGCGATCTTGGGGTTCAGGGCGCTGGTGAAAAAACCCATGGTGATCAACTTGCGTGTCGAGTCCGCTGGCAACTGCTGTGCCTCGAAGGGCGAACGCGCGCCCGGCTTGACCGCCTGCCAGGCCAGCCACAACAGGTACAGCGCACCGGCCCATTTCAATACTTCATAGGCCATGGGCACCGCCAGGAACACCGCAGTCAATCCGGCGGCCGCGGCGAACATGTGCACGAAGAACCCCGCCACCACCCCCAGCAGGGAGGTGACGCCGGCCTTGCGGCCCTGGCAGATCGAACGGGAGATCAGGTAGATCATGTTCGGGCCGGGCGTCAGTACCATCAGCAACGCGGCAGCGGCGAAAATCAACAGGTCCGGCAATGGAATCATGGGCATCAGTCCTTGAGGCGTGAATCAGCAGGCAGCTAGAAGTGTCGTTCGATAAAACGGCAGGATCACCTCGCCTGTCAACGGTGCCAGCAAAAGATTGCTGGCGCCGGCCGGGTCGATCCAGCACACCTCTTCAATTTCGGCTGCCGGCGAAACCGGGGCATCGATGCTCAGCAAAAATACCTCGGCCTGCACGATAAACCCCGGCTCGTTGGCCGCCGGAGCGCTGAACACGCCCAGGTAACGGGCCTGTGCCGGGTCGATCTGCAACCCAAGCTCCTCTTCCAGCTCCCGGGCCAGCGCCTGCACCGGCTGTTCATGGGCCTCGATCTTGCCGCCCGGCTGCATGAAGGCCCGGGTGCCGCGCTTGCGCACCAGCAGGGTTCGCCCGTCCGGCCCGAGCAACAGGGCGGCGGCTATGCGGATGAGGGAAGTGGTCATGATGAGTCAAAGCCTTGGGCAGAAAAATGCCAGGGAGATTACAGACCACGGTGGCAGGGAGCAAAGCCTGGCCCCAGTTTCAGAATCCGCACATTCCCCTATGGAAGGCAATAAAAGTAGATGCCCCGTGGCGAGGGAGCTTGCTCCCGCTGGACTGCGCAGCAGGCCCATTTTTGTGAGTGCTTCGCACTCAAGCGGGAGCAAGCTCCCTCGCCAC
>NZ_JBAMDJ010000009.1:0-204089 GCF_036961705.1 Pseudomonas sp. 3JA | reverse complement strand
GCGGCCTGACAGCCGACCAATCTCTACCGGTTGCACCCGATCCCAACTGTGGGAGCGAGCCTGCTTGCGAGACGGCCTGACAGCCGGCCAGTCCCTCCCGGTTGCCCTCCGATCAACCACAGCATCTGCCATTCCCTCAGGCGCAGCGACAGCAAATACTGCGCACCTGCCCTTCTGAAAATCTCGTAGGAAAACACGCACCGTGGCGAGGGAGCTTGCTCCCGCTGGGCTGCGAAGCGGCCCCTTCTTTTCGTCAGACCTACCCGATGCCCAATGTTTACGGGGCTGCTGGCGTCCTACAGCTCGGTTGTTGAATTGGATGCGGATACGATCAAAAAGTATGGGTCGTTTGTAACGTCGCCTTGCGAGCAAGCGGTACCACAAACCGTTGAGAGTTATCCGGACGCATCGTTACATAGCCGCGGCAGCTCCTAGAGCCAATATTTAGAGATGTACTGACGTTCGAATGGCACTTCGTATAAACGAGTGGTTCCAAGCACCAGGAGATGACCTTCCGAGGTCAGTGCTAAACGACTGACTCGCTCAAAAACACCGCCGTCGAGAGTGTGTATCCAGCCCACGTGCCCGGGGCTTGCGTCGAAGTTTGGCAAGCCGAAGCTGTGGTCAACGGAACCGCTCTTCTCCAAACGAAACAGTACCGCCGCTTCTAATCCCGCCGTTTGTCCGCCTATCACGATTCTGCCGTCTGCTTGAATGGCGACAGCGCTTGCCTCTCCACTGTCGATGCCCCGCTCTATCGCCAAAAGCGGTTGGCCCTCGTTGAATGTGCCATCCAGGGTCCCATCGCTGTTGAGGCGCAGAACAACAGCATCGGTAGTGTGCACCCCATCGATGCCAATTCTTCCGGCCACTACCAATTTTCCATCGGGCTGCAACGCGAGGGCATGTAGCACCGATTGGCGTTCGTCAATACGCACAAAAGTGACATACCCCCCAGTTCCGAATGTTGGCTCCGGGCTCCCATCGAACCGGTACTTGGCGACTAGTGCTCTTCCCCCGTCAATAACACCTGTAGCGAGGATGTGCCCACTCTCCATGATAATCAGAGGCCCACGTAGACCCACTGGTGCCAGAAGTACGACGCCCTGCTCACCGAATGAATGATCAATTTCACCATTGACAATGAAGCGCATGAGCCACGATGTTCCGCTTGAGTATGATGAACCATGGCCAGAGCCGATCACCCCGCCATCGGGCAGAAGGGCGATCCTTGTGGTCGTAACCATGCCGCTGGGTATCGGTGCCCAGGCAAAGCCACCGTCACCATAGCCAATATCGAGCTTGCCTTGCGATGTGACACGCATCAAGCGTACGGCGGTCTGCTCCCGGTCCAAGCCGTAGAGCAAAACTTTGCCATCCGCCAGAATCGCGACATCTGTGACACTGAAGAAACCCGAATCAAGTATTTGCAAACCACCACCATCTCCATAGCCTTGATCGGGCACCCCCTCCGCCGTGAAGCGCCATAGTTCCAACCGCAAGCCTGGAGCCATAAATGCCATGAAAACCTTTCCATCCGGCAACTGGACGGCCGGACCGGGGAAGCGTTCGGTCTCGACACCGCTTGGGGGCGGAAAAACCAGTAGACCGTGGTTAGCGAAGGCTTCATACGGACTGCCGGGATGCAAAGGTTCACGCTTGTTCATGGCCATATCCTCCTAGGCTTGCAACCTGTTGAATGACCTTTCGAGCGGAGTGTTAAGCGTTACTCACGGTTGCAATGGGGTCTACTGTCAAAGTTGACAGATATGTAACCTGTTCCCGGATACGAAGCTGTTCCAAAAGCATATGTGGATGGCGCTAGATAAACTGTTCCCGAAAGCGGTGGATCATCTGGATAGATTCTGGATGTGCTGCCGACTTCGCGAGCAGGCTCGCTCCCACAGGAGGAACGCGTTCACCCTGTGGGGACGGTCACAACGCTTAACCTGTGCTTCTGAAAATCTCGTAGGAATCCCCCTTTGTGGCGAGGGGATTTATCCCCGCTGGGCTGCGAAGCAGCCCCCTCTTTTCGTCAGACCAACCCCACACCCAGGGTTTACGGCGGCTGCGCCACCGAACGGGAGCAAGCTCCCTCGCCACGGGGGTTGTGGGCGTCCTACAGGTCGGTTGTTGCGTCAAAAATCCTCTTCTATAGTTCGGTTCACCTGCTGGCTTTGGTTAGCGGAGGGTTTCGCAGCCCTATCGAGGAATACATGGCATTTCTTTTTCTTCGAGGACTTCAACCTTATGTCGACAAATCAATCATCCAGCAACTTCATCCCGCTCACCCCAACCGCCACCACCCACCCCGTCCTATTCATTGATAAAACAGCCCCACTGACCGAACTCCACGCCTGCGCCAGCGAACGCCTGCACGCCACCCTCGACTACCTGACACTCATGGCCTGCACCACACTGCGCGATTCAGCCGAGACCGACATCAACACCATCACCAACATCGCCCGGATCATGGTCCAAGATGTGGCGGATGTTTTTGGGGTGATTGAACAGCGAGGGCTCGAAGGACAGTAAAAACCTGCGGGAGGAGTCGCGATACTGTTGGCGCAGCAGGAAGAGCTGTTGGCTGACGCACTATTAACGCGAGCGGGCTCGCCTATCGTCCGCCTACAGTCATCGCTGACTCAGGAAGTCATGTGCATATTCTCCAGAGCAGAGTAGGATTAAATCCTATCTTATTCAGGAAGCCCATCATGCGTAGCACTCAACAGCTCAGCATAACTCTGCCTAAGCAGATGGCCGACGTGGTGAAAGCCAAGGTTGCTGCCGGTGAATACGCCACTGAAAGCGAAGTCATTCGTGATGGCCTCCGGGCGCTGCTGGCCCGTGATCGCGCTTTGGAAAACTGGCTCGTAGGCCAAGTAGCCCCCGCTTATGATGCATTGAAAGCTGACCCCTCACGCGCGCTGAGCGTCGATGAAGTGCGCTCCCGATTGGCGGCGGAGCACCAGAATGCCACTATCAAATCGTAATGGCGTATAGCGTTGATTTTGTCCCGGAAGCCCTTGAGCAGTTAGCTGCGCTATATAGCTACATTGCCACGGCGTCTTCGCCAGAAACCGCGCAGCGGTATACCAACGCCATCGTGACCTATTGCGAAGAACTACGGACGTTCCCGCACCGAGGCAACCAGAGGGACGACATACGCCCTGGGCTGCGTATCACAAACTACCGCAAGCGGACCGTGATTGCCTTTGTCGTTGATGCCGAGCAGGTTTCCATCTTGGGCGTTTTTTATGGGGGGCAGGACTTTGAAGTCGCTTTGCAATGTGAACTGGACGATTAACGTGCAGTAGATTCTGTGTAGGGTCAAAGGGGATTTACACACAAATACAAAACAAAAAAACCCGCATCACTGCGGGTTTTTTCTGACACCTGAAAGTCAGTTGACCTTAGCGTTCAACTCACCCTTCAAATACCGCTGATACATCGCTTCCAACGAAATCGGCTTGATCTTCGAAGCATTCCCCGCCGTCCCAAACGCCTCATACCGCGCAATGCACACATCACGCATGGCCGTCACAGTAGCGCCAAAGAACTTACGCGGATCAAACTCACTCGGGTTGGTCGCCATCAAACGACGCATGGCACCGGTAGAGGCCAGGCGCAGGTCGGTGTCGATGTTGACCTTACGCACGCCATACTTGATGCCTTCGACAATTTCCTCAACCGGCACGCCGTAGGTTTCTTTGATGTCGCCGCCGTACTGGTTGATGATCGCCAGCCACTCCTGCGGTACCGAGGACGAACCGTGCATCACCAGGTGAGTGTTGGGGATGCGCTTGTGGATTTCCTTGATGCGGTCGATGGCCAGTACGTCGCCGGTAGGTGGCTTGGTGAATTTGTAGGCGCCGTGGCTGGTGCCGATGGCGATGGCCAAGGCGTCGACCTGGGTCTTCTTGACGAAGTCCGCAGCCTCTTCCGGGTCGGTCAGCATCTGGCTGTGGTCCAGCACGCCTTCGGCACCGATGCCGTCTTCTTCACCGGCCATGCCGGTTTCCAGCGAGCCCAGGCAACCCAGTTCACCTTCCACGGAAACGCCGCAAGCGTGGGCCATGGCCACGGTTTGCTGGGTGACGCGCACGTTGTATTCGTAATCGGTCGGGGTCTTGCCGTCTTCGCCCAGGGAGCCGTCCATCATGACCGAGCTGAAGCCCAGCTGGATGGAGCGCTGGCAGACGTCAGGGCTGGTGCCGTGGTCCTGGTGCATGCACACCGGGATGTGCGGGAATTCCTCGATCGCCGCCAGGATCAGGTGACGCAGGAATGGCGCACCGGCATATTTACGGGCGCCGGCCGAAGCCTGGACGATCACCGGAGAGTCAGTCTTGTCAGCGGCTTCCATGATGGCGCGCATCTGCTCAAGGTTGTTGACGTTAAAGGCTGGAACGCCGTAGCCGAACTCGGCTGCGTGGTCCAGCATCTGACGCATGCTGATAAGTGCCATTAGTGTGTCTCTCCCGGTCGAGGGTCGTTAATCGTGCCAGCCTGCCGGAGCGGCGGCGGCTATTCAAGTCATTGCGGATCGGGGGTCGGCCCCGGCCTGCGTGTTCGGTGAAACAAAATCTCAAAACTATAGAGGCCCGCTCCCACATTGGGTCTCCGTGGATCAATTGGCCTTGCAACCCCGCCCAATCAAGTCATTGGTGGCGACCCAATACACCAGGCCTTCCTCACCCTTGACGTGAAACGCCAGCATGTCATCGCTGTACAGTGAACCTTCAGCACCCGGTTCAAGCTTGAGGCGATAAACCTTATCGGCACTGCCCAGGCGTACATCGACTTCCTTGTGGGCGGTGTCGGCGTAGCGCCAGAGCACTTTGGCCTCGCTGTCACAGGTCCAGGTCGTCCAACCTTCAACAGGTTCGGACGAGTGTAAAAAGTCCAACTGCGCACAACCGCCCAGCAATACCAACGCCACGACGGCGATCAAGCCTTTCATCCGTGTTCCTCGACTGACGGCACACGCCGCCAGCCATGAGTTAAGAGTCAGACCCGTCAAGGACAGCCATGTTCCTTGGTCGGGGTTTGCGTCTCGTATTTGTCCAGACCATCCGGCCCGGAACGCTTGTTCAGCACCGGGTTGGTCTCGGCCTGCCAGTCAGCCTGGTAACAGCCATCTTCAGGCGCCGGCGTGCCGGGTTGCGGGGCCGGAGCCTGCGGGCCGCTTGAGCAGGCCACCAGCATCGTCGCCGCCAACAGCAACGGGATCGTCTTGACCATCAGAACACTCCTTTGCCTGGTCAACGCAGCTTCAGGCCTTGGCCCGGCTTTCCAGGACTTCCACGGCTGGCAACACTTTGCCTTCGACGAACTCGAGGAATGCGCCGCCGCCCGTAGAAATGTAGGAGATCTGCTCGGCCACGCCATATTTGTCGATGGCCGCCAGGGTGTCGCCGCCACCTGCGATGGAGAACGCAGCGCTGTCGGCGATAGCCTGGGCCAGCACCTTGGTGCCGTTGCCGAACTGGTCGAACTCGAACACGCCGACCGGGCCGTTCCACAGGATGGTTTTGGAAGACTTCAACAGTTCAGCGAAGTTGGCTGCGGTTTGCGGGCCGATGTCGAGGATCATGTCGTCCTCGGCTACGTCATCGATCAGCTTGACGGTGGCGGTGGCGCTTTCTGCGAATTCCTTGGCCACGACCACGTCCACTGGCAACGGTACGCTGACCTTGGCGGCGATTTCCCGAGCGGTGTCCAGCAGGTCCGGTTCGTACAGGGATTTGCCGACCGGGTGACCCGCAGCGGCGAGGAAGGTGTTGGCGATGCCGCCACCGACGATCAACTGGTTGCAGACCTGGCTCAGGCTGTTGAGCACGTCCAGCTTGGTGGAGACCTTGGAGCCGGCAACGATGGCGGCCATCGGCTGGGCCGGGGAGCCCAGGGCCTTGCCCAGTGCGTCCAGTTCAGCAGCCAGCAACGGGCCTGCTGCGGCGATTTTGGCGAACTTCGCCACGCCATGGGTCGAACCCTCGGCGCGGTGGGCGGTGCCAAAGGCGTCCATCACGAACACGTCGCACAGGGCGGCGTATTGCTGGGCCAGTTCGTCGGCGTTCTTTTTCTCGCCCTTGTTGAAGCGCACGTTTTCGAACAGCACGACATCGCCGGCCTTCACGTCCACGCCGCCCAGATAGTCAGCCACCAATGGCACATCGCGGCCCAAGGCACGGCTCAGGTAATCGGCCACAGGCTTGAGGCTGTTTTCCGCCGAGAACTCACCTTCGGTCGGACGGCCCAGGTGGGAGCAGACCATCACGGCCGCGCCTTTTTCCAGGGCCAGCTTGATGGTCGGCAGCGAAGCCAGGATACGCGCGTCGCTGGTGACAACACCGTCCTTGACGGGGACGTTGAGGTCTTCGCGGATCAGTACGCGCTTACCTTGCAGATCGAGGTCGGACATCTTCAACACGGTCATGGGTCGCAATTCCTGGGTAACTGTTTAGAGAGCAGGTTTTTTTGAAGCGGTTTGCAGGTAATGCTCGGCAACATCCAGCATTCGGTTGGCAAACCCCCATTCGTTGTCGAACCAGGCCAGGATGTTCACAAGCCGAGGCCCGGAAACACGGGTCTGGCTGGCATCGACGATGGCCGAATGCGGGTCATGGTTAAAATCACAACTGGCATGAGGCAACTCGGTGTAAGCCAGAAGGCCTTTGAGCGGACCGCTGGTGGCGGCTTCGCGCAGGATCCGGTTGACCTCGGTGGCGTCGGTATCGCTCACGGTCTGCATCGTAATGTCGAGGCAGGACACGTTGACCGTCGGCACCCGCACGGCTTTGGCCTGAATTCGCCCCGCAAGTTCCGGCAGCAGCCGTTCAATGCCTCGCGCCAGACCAGTGGACACCGGAATCACCGATTGAAACGCCGAACGGGTGCGGCGCAAGTCCTCATGGTGGTAGGCGTCGATCACCGGCTGGTCGTTCATCGCCGAGTGAATGGTGGTGATCGACACGTATTCCAGGCCAATGGCCTGGTCCAGCAGGCGCAACAGCGGCACGCCGCAGTTGGTGGTGCAGGACGCGTTGGACACCAGCAGTTCGTCGCCGGTCAGGCAATCCTGGTTCACGCCGTAGACAATGGTCGCGTCCACGTCCGCTTCGCTGGCCATCGGCTGGGAGAACAACACCCGTGGCGCGCCGGCAGCGAGAAAACGCTGGCCGTCTTCGCGGGTGTGGTAGGCGCCAGAGCACTCGAGCACCAGATCGACGTCCAGGGACGCCCAATCGATGCCTTCGGGGGTGGCACTGCGCAAGACCTTCACGCAGTCGCCGTTAATATGCAGACAATCGCCCTCGACCCGCACTTCGCCGGGAAACCGGCCGTGGGTGGAGTCAAAGCGTGTCAGGTATTCGATGCTGGCCATGTCGGCCAGATCGTTGATGGCCACAATCTCGAACCCGGCCTTGGCCCCTCGCTCGAACAACGCACGCAAGACGCAACGACCAATCCGGCCGTAGCCGTTGAGTGCAACTTTGTAGGGACGCGGTTGGGGCATGGGGTTCTCTGACCTAGTTGAATCCATTGAGGCAGTTCGTCTGAGCCACCGCTATCGCGAGCAAGCTCGCTCCCACAGGATCGGTGAAAATCCTTGTGGGAGCGAGCTTGCTCGCGATGGCGGCAGAACAGACAACCTGTTTGCGGATCAGTCTTCCAGCAACTCTTCAGCCTGACCCAGGATGTTTTCCAGGGTGAAACCGAATTCCTCGAACAGCGCTGGCGCAGGCGCCGATTCGCCGTAAGTGGTCATGCCAATCACGCGACCTTCCAGGCCCACGTATTTGTACCAGTAATCGGCATGGGCAGCCTCGATGGCGATCCGTGCACTGACCTGCAGCGGCAACACCGCTTGCTTGTAGCCGGCATCCTGGGCATCGAACACACTGGTGCAAGGCATGGACACCACGCGCACGTTGCGGCCCTGCCCGGTCAGCTTGTCGTAGGCCTGGACGGCCAGGCCGACTTCGGAACCGGTGGCGATCAGGATCAGCTCAGGCTCGCCGATGCAGTCCTTGAGCACATAGCCGCCACGAGCGATGTCGCCGATCTGGTCGGCATCACGGTTCTGGTGCTGCAGGTTCTGGCGGGAGAAGATCAGCGCCGACGGGCCGTCGTTACGCTCGATCGCGTATTTCCAGGCCACCGCCGATTCCACGGCATCGCATGGGCGCCAGGTATCCAGGTTCGGCGTGCAACGCAGGCTCGCCAGTTGCTCGATCGGCTGGTGAGTCGGGCCGTCTTCACCCAGGCCGATGGAGTCGTGAGTGAACACATACAGGACGCGTTTTTTCATCAGCGCCGACATGCGCACGGCGTTGCGGGCGTATTCCATGAACATCAGGAAGGTCGCGCCGTAAGGCACCAGGCCGCCGTGCAGCGCCACGCCGTTCATGATCGCGCTCATGCCGAACTCGCGAACGCCGTAGTACATGTAGTTGCCGCTGGCATCTTCAGCGCTGACGCCTTTGCAGCCTTTCCACAGGGTCAGGTTGGAACCGGCCAGGTCGGCCGAACCGCCCAGCAGTTCTGGCAGCAACGGGCCGAAGGCGTTCAGGGTGTTCTGGCTGGCCTTGCGGCTGGCGATGGTTTCGCCCTTGGCGGCGACTTCAGCGATGTACGCCGAGGCTTTTTCGGCGAAGTCGGCCGGCAGCTCGCCGCTGAGGCGACGCACCAGTTCATTGGCCAGTTCAGGGAATTCGGCGGAATACGCGGCGAAACGCTGATCCCATTCGGCTTCGACCGCGCGACCTTTTTCCTTGGCATCCCATTCGGCGTAAATGTCGGCCGGGATTTCGAACGGGCCATGGTTCCACTTCAACGCGGCACGGGTCAGGGCGATTTCCTCGGCACCCAATGGCGCGCCGTGGCAGTCTTCCTTGCCTTGCTTGTTCGGCGAGCCGAAACCGATGGTGGTCTTGCAGCAGATCAGGGTCGGCTGGGCGCTTTTGCGGGCCGTCTCGATGGCGGTCTTGATCTCTTCCGGGTCGTGGCCGTCGACGTTGCGGATCACCAGCCAGTTGTAGGCTTCGAAGCGCTTGGGGGTGTCGTCGGTGAACCAGCCTTCGACCTCGCCGTCGATGGAGATGCCGTTGTCGTCGTAGAAAGCAATCAGCTTGTCCAGGCCCAGGGTGCCGGCCAGGGAGGCGACTTCGTGGGAAATGCCTTCCATCATGCAGCCATCACCCAGGAATACGTAGGTGTGGTGATCGACGACGTTATGGCCGGGACGGTTGAATTGCGCCGCCAGGACTTTTTCTGCCAATGCAAAACCCACGGCGTTGGCCAAGCCCTGGCCCAATGGACCGGTGGTGGTTTCCACGCCTGGGGTGTAGCCGTATTCCGGGTGGCCCGGGGTGCGGCTGTGCAGTTGACGGAAGTTTTTCAGGTCATCGATCGACAGGTCGTAGCCGGTCAAGTGCAGCAGCGAGTAGATCAACATCGAGCCGTGACCGTTGGACAGTACGAAACGGTCACGGTCGGCGAAGGCTGGGTTGCTCGGGCTGTGCTTGAGGTAGTCGCGCCAAAGCACCTCGGCGATATCCGCCATACCCATGGGGGCACCGGGATGGCCGCTGTTGGCTTTCTGCACGGCATCCATGCTGAGGGCACGAATGGCATTGGCACGCTCACGACGGCTGGGCATCGCTGTTCTCCTGCGGGTATTGAATCGAGAATGAATAAAATGGAACTGAAAAAAGGCGAGCATTTTCCCTCACCCACCCGCCCCGGGGCAATGACAGATAGTCATCCTTGGGCGTTTTTCCGGCAGATAAAGTCGCATTCACCAGGTGAAACCTTTCCGCTGATGGCTTGTAGAGTCAAGCACAGGCTGGGAAGTGCCATTTATCCAGCAATATCAAAACTTTTTGATATTGAACTTGCGGTGATCCAAACCCCTCACTAGACTGCCCCACTATGAAACAGACTGCCGCACTATGAACTTACCTGCGCCTTCCATTCGCCATGACGACTGCGATGAGCTGGCGGCCCTTTGCAAGGCCGGCGGCGATCCGTTGCGGCTCAATGTATTGCGCGCCCTGGCCAACGACTCGTTCGGCGTGCTGGAACTGGCGCAGATCTTCGGCATCGGCCAGTCCGGCATGAGCCACCACCTCAAGGTCTTGGCCCAGGCGGACCTGGTGGCGACCCGCCGGGAAGGCAACGCCATTTTCTATCGCCGCGCCCTGCCCCACACCGACCTGCTGGGCGGCAAGCTGCACGCCGCGCTGCTGGACGAAGTGGACACGCTGAACCTGCCGACGGACGTGCAGGCTCGCATCGCCCAGGTACACGGGCAACGGGCCGCCGCCAGCCAGGACTTTTTCGCCCGGGTCGCCGAGAAATTTCGCGCCCAGCAAGACCTGATCGCCGGTCTGCCGCAATACCGCGAAAGCGTCGTGGCACTGCTCGACAAACTAAGCTTCGAAGCCACGGCCACGGCGATCGAAGTCGGCCCCGGTGATGGTGCTTTCCTGCCGGAACTGGCGCAGCGTTTCAGCCAGGTGACGGCGCTGGACAACAGCCCGGCCATGCTTGAACTGGCGCGCCAGGTGTGTGAACGCGAGACCCTGGCTAATGTCAGCCTGCAACTGGCCGATGCACTGGATGGCATGAGCTTGCAGGCCGACTGCGTGGTATTGAACATGGTGCTGCATCATTTCGCCGCGCCGGCCGATGCACTCAGGCACATGGCCGGCCTGCTGCAACCGGGCGGCAGCCTGCTGGTGACGGAGTTATGCAGTCACAACCAGAGCTGGGCCAGGGAGGCCTGTGGCGATCTCTGGCTCGGATTCGAACAGGACGACCTGGCCCGCTGGGCCACCGCTGCGGGCCTCGTGCCCGGGGAAAGCCTCTATGTAGGCTTACGCAATGGTTTCCAGATCCAGGTTCGCCACTTTCAGCGGCCGACTGGCGACACTCACCAACGGTAACTTGTAGGAAAACATCGAGATGAGCGAATACTCCCTTTTCACCTCCGAGTCCGTGTCTGAAGGGCATCCGGACAAAATCGCCGACCAGATTTCTGATGCGGTGCTGGACGCCATCATTGCTGAAGACAAGTTCGCCCGCGTGGCGTGCGAGACTCTGGTGAAAACGGGCGTGGCGATCATCGCCGGCGAAGTCACCACTTCGGCCTGGGTCGACCTGGAACAGATCGTCCGCGACGTGATCCTCGGCATTGGCTACAACAGCTCCGACGTCGGCTTCGACGGCGCGACCTGTGGCGTGATGAACATCATTGGCAAGCAGTCTCCCGACATCAACCAAGGCGTTGATCGGGCCAAGCCTGAAGACCAGGGCGCCGGCGACCAGGGCCTGATGTTCGGCTACGCCAGCAACGAGACCGACGTGCTGATGCCGGCCCCGATCACTTTCTCGCACCAGTTGGTCCAGCGTCAGGCCGAGGCCCGCAAATCCGGCCTGCTGCCTTGGCTGCGCCCGGACGCCAAGTCCCAGGTGACCTGCCGTTACGAAGGCGGCAAAGTGGTCGGTATCGACGCCGTGGTCCTGTCGACCCAGCACAACCCTGACGTGTCCTACAAAGACCTGCGCGAAGGCGTGATGGAGCTGATCGTCAAGCACGTGCTGCCTGCCGAGTTGCTGTCCAAGGACACCCAGTTCCACATCAACCCGACTGGCCAGTTCATCATCGGCGGCCCGGTGGGCGACTGCGGCCTGACCGGTCGCAAGATCATCGTCGACAGCTACGGCGGCATGGCCCGTCACGGCGGCGGCGCGTTCTCCGGCAAGGACCCATCGAAGGTTGACCGCTCGGCGGCCTACGCCGGCCGTTATGTCGCCAAGAACATCGTCGCCGCCGGCCTGGCCGAGCGCTGCGAGATCCAGGTGTCCTACGCCATTGGCGTGGCCCAGCCTACGTCGATCTCGCTGAATACCTTCGGCACCGGCAAGATCGGTGATGACAAGATCATCAACCTGGTCCGTGAAGTGTTCGACCTGCGTCCATACGCCATCACCACCATGCTCGACCTGCTGCACCCGATGTACCAGGACACTGCCGCCTATGGCCACTTCGGTCGTACGCCGCAGACCAAGACCGTGGGTGACGACACCTTCACCACGTTCACTTGGGAAAAAACCGACCGCGCCGACGCCCTGCGCGCCGCTGCCGGCCTGTAAGACCGGCGTGTAAAGAAAAAGCCCCTGGCGACTGGGTCGCCAGGGGCTTTTTTTGTGCCAAAAGATAACCCTGTGGCGAGGGAGCTTGCTCCCGCTGGGGTGCGAAGCGCCCCCCTGCAACCCTCAGGAGTATTGGGTTGCCTGGGTGGTTAGTTGGGGTTGCTTCGCAACCCAGCGGGAGCAAGCTCCCTCGCCACAGGGGACCCTCAGTGAAGTTAGGTCCTGCGTGCCACCAACAAAAACGAAGCCGCACTGGCCAACAGCCC
The DNA here is from genome assembly GCF_036961705.1 of Pseudomonas sp. 3JA. Taxonomy (NCBI): domain Bacteria; kingdom Pseudomonadati; phylum Pseudomonadota; class Gammaproteobacteria; order Pseudomonadales; family Pseudomonadaceae; genus Pseudomonas; species Pseudomonas sp. 3JA. The sequence continues at coordinate 191,661 of NZ_JBAMDJ010000009.1, read as the reverse complement.
CGCACACATCCGATTGAACAGGCGCTTGCCACTGGGCCGGGCGAATAGCCGTCGCGCGTAAATGCCCATGTAGCAATACAAGCCGATGGCGATGCACTCCAGTGCCAGGAACAAACCACCCAGCACGGCGAATTGTTGGGTGACGGTGCCCGCGCGGTCGACGAATTGCGGCAGGAACGCGGTAAACAACAGGATCGCCTTCGGATTGCCGATCGCCACCAGGAACTCCTGGCGCGCCAGGCCGGCCCGGCTCATCGACGCAACCATGGCTTCGCTGCCGGCCTCGGGCTGGGCCCGCCACAATTGCACCGCCAAATAGAACAGGTAACCGGCACCGACGAGCTTGATCCCCAGGAACAGCAACTCCGAGGTGTGCAGCACAGCGGTAAGCCCCACCGCTGCCAGGGCGATCATGATCGCAAATGCCAGCAATCGACCAATGCCGCCACTGCACGCCCGGACGAAGCCATAACGCGAGGCGTTGCTGATGGACAGCAGGTTGTTCGGCCCCGGCGCCATGTTCAGCGCAAAGCAGGCCGGGATGAAAACAGCGAGCGTCGACAGTTCCATCGGGAGCATTCCAGGCAGCGGCGAATCGAAGGTCCATTCTGCGCCGGCCGTTGACGAGGACAAGGCACAGTTGCGCGGCTAAATCGCCTCGCACTGTACCGCCGCGATTTTGCCACCAGGCCCTGCAAAATCCGGTAACGCTCCGGGCCTCGCAACTTCCGGGACGGTGGCTAGCCTTCAGTACTCAACCAAGCAAGGATGCTTCGATGCCACCGTTTTTGTATGCACTCGCCTGTATTGTCTTCATTGCCATTCCTGCGCTCGCCGCGCCCTGCCCCGATTGGCCCACTGAACGCGCCCAGGCCGAGATCGCCGCGCTGCAACAGCAAATCGACACCTGGGACGACAGCTATCACCGCCTCGGCCAATCGCTGGTGGCCGATGAACTGTATGATCAATCCCGCACAGAGTTGGGCCAATGGCGCCACTGCTTCAACCTCGCAGCGCCCGACGATCCGCTGCGCTCAGCGGGCGGGAAGATACCGCACCCCGTGGTCCACACCGGCCTGGAAAAGCTTAAGGACGCCGACGCCGTGGGGGCTTGGTTGCGGGGTCGCAAGGACGTCTGGGCACAACCGAAAGTCGATGGCGTGGCGGTAACCCTGGTCTATCGCAAGGGTCGCCTGCATCAGGCAATCAGCCGCGGCGATGGCGTGCAAGGGCACGACTGGACCCCGAATGCGCGCAAGATCGGCGCCATCCCACAACGGCTGCGCCAGCCTCTGGACCTGGTCGTCCAAGGCGAGTTGTATTGGCGCTTGCTCACCCACGTCCAGGCCAGCAGCGGTAGCCTCAACGCCCGGGGGACCGTGGCGGGCCTGATGGCGCGCACGAACATGACGGCGCAGGAGGCGGCGGACATTGGCCTGTTTGTCTGGGACTGGCCTGAAGGGCCGGCCACCCTGCCAGAACGGATGGCCGCGCTGAATGAACTGGGCTTCGCTGACACGCTCCATTACAACCGGCCTGTCCAGGTTCTGGCCGATGCCGAGCACTGGCGCGACCATTGGTACCGCACACCGCTGCCATTTGCCAGCGACGGGATCGTCCTGCACCAGAGCCGCCGCCCACCCGCCGACCGCTGGCAGGCCAGGGCGCCGTTCTGGAGCGTGGCCTGGAAATACCCGTTTGCCCAAGCGCTGGCCGAAGTGCGCAAGGTGCACTTCAAGGTCGGTCGTACCGGACGCATCACGCCCGTACTGGAGCTTGAACGTATCCGGCTCGACGACCGGTGGATTCGCCGGGTAAGCGTCAGTTCCCTCAAGCGCTGGAAGGAAATGGACATTCGTCCCGGCGACCGGGTCGCTATCAGCCTGGCCGGGCTGACCATCCCACGACTCGACAGCGTCGTGCTGCGCAGCGCCGAGCGGCAGGACCTCAACGTCCCTGCGCAAACCGACTATCACTTCTTGAGTTGCTGGCAACCGACAGCCGGCTGTGAAAGCCAGTTCCTCGCACGACTGGGCTGGCTCAGTGGCAAACAAGGGCTTGCCCTGCCCCACGTCGGCCCGGGCACCTGGGAAAAGCTGCTGGCCGCCGGACGACTCGACGGATTGCTGGATTGGATGACCCTCGATGCCGCCGAGCTTGCTAATATTGCCGGCTTCGGCGAACACAGCAGCACCCGCCTGCTCGCCAGCCTGCACAGCGCCCGGCAACGCCCTTTCGCGCAATGGCTCAAGGCCCTGGGCCTGCCGCCCGCTGGTGAGGCCCGGCTGGAAGGGCCGTGGCAGGTGCTGGCCGAGCGCAGTACCGAACAATGGCAAGCGGAGGCCGGCATCGGACCGGGACGCGCCGCGCAACTGAGCGCATTTTTTCGCGACCCGCAGGTGCAGGCCTTGAGTGACGTATTACGCACTGCCGGGGTCGACGGTTTTTAATCCGGGCCCTGTGCGGTTGAACCCAAGGGGCAAGCATGCGTTCCAACAGCGCATCTGTACCGACCGCTCGAGATTTTTTACGGAGTTGCTATGAATTTCCTGTCCCCCGTTGCCCTGCTCGTCTTATGCAGTGCCATGGCCGCCCCCTTGATGGCGGACGAGCAAACCCCGGAGCTCACCGGTTGCGCGGCCAAGCGCCAGGGCATCATCAACCAGATCGAACTGGCCAAGTCCCGTGGCAACCAGGACCAGCAGGCAGGCCTGGAAACGGCGCTGGACGAAGTCACCAGCCATTGCACCGATGCGTCCTTGCGTAAGGAGCGTGAAAACAAGGTGCTCGATGCCAAGCACGAGGTCAGTCGGCGTCAGGCCGACCTGGAAAAGGCCATGAAGAAAGGCGATGCCGAGCGGATCAACAAACGCAAGGACAAGCTGGCAGCCTCCCGCAAGGAACTGCAGGAAGCGGTGGATGAGTTGGATCAGTAGCAGCTGCAAGCTGCAAGTGTGGAGCTTTGAGCTTGCCGCTTGAAGCTTGAAGCTTGAAGCTCGCAGCTGCTTTCATTCAATGATCGCGAAACTCTTTATGGCAGGCGCTGCACGCATCCTCGACCTTTTGCACCGCCGGCCCCAAGTAACTGGCCTTGTAGGGTTGAACGTTGCTGGCGGTCACCAACTCACCGGTGGCGGCTTCAAGGTGGCGGGCCATTTCCTGGAAACGCGCCTGCTTTTGCCAGACTTCATCCCGGGCGCTGGTGTGGTCTTGCTCACGCACTTGCGGGAAATGTTTCCACGGCTCATGGGAGAGTTGATCCAGTTGCGCCGCGCCTTCGGCAAATCGTGGGCCATCGAACGGGACCCGGCCACGCAACATGCCGCCCAATTCTTCGTTGGTCTTGAGCATCTGCTTGAAGATCGCCTTGCGCTGGCCAAGGGGAGAATTGGGATCGACGCCGCCACAGGCGGACAACATCAGGCAAGCCAGCACTGCCATGGAAAATCGTTTTACAAACATCTTGGCCTCGGGGCAGGAAACGGCGGTTAGTATCCTCGGGTCATCGGTAAAGACCAATGGCCTTATCAACAATACGGGTTGTACGAGCGCCTGGCAGCGTTCGAATGACTGCAAAGGAAATATTCATGAACAGCCGCATCAAGACCTGGCACAAAGGCCTGGCACTGGCCCTACCGCTGATCGCACTGTTGGCCGGTTGTAATCGCGGCGAAAAGGTCGAAGAACCTCAGACCCACGCCCTCGCCACCTATGTCAGCGTACCGTGGGAGGCCTTGCCGGCGGTGTCCGATGAAGACCTGCTGGCCGGGTTCGGCTCCTGGCGCAGCGCTTGCACCCGGCTCAAGGCCGACGCGAACTGGGGGCCGACCTGCGCGGCAGCGGCCAATGTGCCGCAAACCGCACAGGATGTACGCAATTTCCTGAAACAGAACCTGGACGTCTATGGCCTGCGCTCGGGGGACAACAGCCCCAATGGCCTGATTACCGGCTACTACGAGCCGGTCTACCCCGGCAGCCTCACCCAGACCGCCACGGCGAATATCCCTGTCTACGGTGTGCCGGAGGACATGATCATTGTGTCGCTGGACAGCATTTACCCTGAACTCAAGGGCAAACGCCTGCGTGGCCGCCTCGAAGGCCGCGTGCTCAAGCCATACGACGACGCGGCCACCATCGAAACCAACGGAGTCAAGGCACCGATCATCGCCTGGCTGACCGACCCCATGAACCTGCAATTCCTGCAAATCCAGGGTTCGGGACGCATTCGACTCGCCGATGGCCGCCAGCTGCGCATCGGTTATGCCGACCAGAACGGCCACCCTTACCGTCCCATCGGGCGCTGGCTGGTTGAACAGGGCGAGCTGAAGAAAGAAGACGTGACCATGGGCGCCATCAGTGCCTGGGCCAAGGCCCACCCGAACCGTATTCCCGAATTGCTGGGCAGCAACCCCAGCTACGTGTTCTTCAACCGTAACCCCGACAGCAACGAAGGACCGCGAGGCTCGCTGAATGTACCGCTGACAGCCGGCTACAGCGTGGCGGTGGACCGCAAGGTAATTCCGCTAGGCAGCCTGCTCTGGTTATCCACCACCCGACCCGACGGCAGCGCACTGAACCGGCCCGTCGCCGCCCAGGACACTGGCGGTGCAATTGCCGGCGAAGTGCGGGCGGACTTGTTCTGGGGCACAGGCGAGGCGGCCGGACAACTGGCCGGGGACATGAAGCAACAGGGGCAGATCTGGATGTTCTGGCCCAAGGGCATGGCGTTGCCGCAAGTGCCACAGGTGGCGAATACGGTTACCGCCAATCCCTAGGGAATGGGCTGACTGTGTCGGCCCCATCGCCAGCTTGCTCGCGATGGGGCCAGCACCGACTCCGGGATTCCGCCGCCAGATTCAGACCGAAACGAAGAAGAAACTCAACACCAACCCCACCCCCACGAACCACACCAGCGAACGCAGAATCGCCCAGTCAGCCAGATAGCAAATGATGTAGAGCAGGCGACTGGTGATGAACAGCACCGCCAGCACATTGATGGTCACCAGCTCGGCATTGCCGGCCAGGTGCGCGACGATCACGGCGGCGGCAAAAAACGGGCTGATTTCAAAGCTGTTCAGTTGCGCCGCGTATGCCCGCCGGGGAGCGCCTTCGAGTGTGTCCAGAAAGTCCCGAGGGTCGTGGTTATCTGCCAGCCTGTATCTTCCACCAATCTTGGCAATGGCGACGCACAGGTAAGGCAGGAGAAAGGCAATCAAAATACACCACAGGGCAACCGTCATTGACGCAGTTCCTTCTTTGAGTTTTATAGAAAATCGCGAGTTCGGGCGCCGGTCAGAACTTCATCACCAGCATGCCAACCAACACCAGCCCGCAGGCTAAGAGCCGCGGCAAACCAAAAGGTTCTTTCAAGTAACGCATGCCGAACAGCACCACCAGGATCACGCTGATCTCCCGCAGGGCCGCCGCTTCGGCAATCGACCCCAGCTGCATGGCCCACAGCACCAGAGCGTAGCTGAATAACACGCAGAATCCGACCGCCAATCCCAGCCGCCACTGCTCACGCCAGAACCGCATGAACGCCGGCCGCTTGCCCACCAACGCCAGCAACGGGAATGGCCAGGCGCTGAGCAGCGTGACCCAGACCAGGTAATCCAGCGGATGGGACCAGCGTCGCAAGGCATGGCCGTCAATGAAGGTGTAGCAACCGATGCACAGGCCGATCAGCGCCACCACCGGCAGCATCGACCAGGGCAACCGCGCCCCGCCACCGCCCTGCCATAACAGGCAGAGCATGCCGAACGGGATCAGCAGGATGCCGAAGATTTGCTGGGTCGTCAGCGCTTCACCGGCAAAGATGAAAGTCAGGGCCAGCACCACCAGCGGCGACAGGCCGCGCATCAGCGGATAGACCAACCCCAGGTCGCCGACCCGATACGCCTGGATCAGCAAATAGCGATACAGCAGCTCGAACGCCGCCGAAGCCAGGATCCACGGCCAGATCGCCAACGGCGGCAGTGCCACGAAGCCCAGGGCCAAGGCGACGAACAGCAACGCAACGCTGTCCATGCAAGCCACCACCAGCAAACGCTCGCCGCTGAACTTGATCAGCGTATTCCATGCCGCATGCAACAGCGCCGCTACCAACACCAAGGCCGTTGCAAGCACGGCACGCTCCTTATCCATTCAGAGAATTGATTCGCCATCCATCGGCAGCCGTTTATACTGCTAGCGACCACGCCGCACTCAGTTGCGCATAAGCCTATTCCAATAATTCTGCTGCTGTCCTGTTCGTTCGAACCAGGACGCCGGCATGCGTATGCCTGATCAGAGCGTCAAGACTACAGACAGAGACCCTGCGCATGCCACTCGCCTTGCTTGCTTTGGCCGTCGCCGCTTTCGGCATCGGCACGACTGAATTCGTCATCATGGGCCTGTTGCCCGATGTCGCCCGTGACCTGGCCGTGAGCATTCCCCAGGCCGGGCTGCTGATCACTGGCTACGCCCTGGGCGTGGTGTTCGGTGCGCCGATCCTGGCGATTGGCACCGCCAACATGCCACGCAAGGCCACGCTGCTGGGCATGACCCTGATGTTCATCCTCGGCAACGTGCTCTGCGCCCTGGCGCCGAACTACGCCACGCTGATGGCCGCCCGGGTCATCACCGCGCTGTGTCACGGCGCCTTCTTTGGCATCGGTTCGGTGGTGGCGGCCGGATTGGTGGCGCCGAACAAACGGGCCCAGGCGATTGCGATGATGTTCACCGGCCTGACCCTGGCCAATGTGCTGGGCGTACCGCTGGGCACAGCCTTGGGCCAATACGCCGGCTGGCGCTCGACCTTCTGGGCGGTGTCGGTGATCGGGGTGATCGCAGCCATTGCCCAATGGGTCTGGCTGCCCAAGGACATCCCCATGGACAAAGCCAACCTGGCCAGCGAATTCAAGGTCCTGGGCAAGGCCAACGTATTGCTGGCCCTGGGCATGAGCGTGCTGGCCTCCACCAGCCTGTTCAGCGTATTCACCTACATCGCGCCGATCCTGCAAGACATTACCGGCGTCAGCCCCCATGGCATCACCGTCATGCTGCTGTTGTTCGGGGTCGGCCTGACGGCGGGCAGCTTCCTCGGCGGACGCCTGGCCGACCGCCGCCTGCTGCCCTCGCTGGTGGGCATGGCCCTGGCTGTGGTGCTGGTGCTCGCCGCGTTCAGCCAGACCAGCCAGTCGGTGATTCCGGCGGCGATCACCCTGGTGTTGTGGGGCATCTTCGCCTTCGCCCTGTGCCCGATCCTGCAATTGCTGATCATCGACCAGGCCTATGAGGCGCCGAACCTCGGCTCGACCCTGAACCAGAGCGCCTTCAACCTCGGCAACGCGGCCGGGGCATGGATCGGTGGGTTGGTGGTGGCCAGTGGGGCTGACTTGGCGGACTTGCCGTGGACGGGGGCCGCTGTCGGCGGCCTCACGGTAATGACGGCCTTGTTCTTTATTCATCGACAACGACGCTTGGCGGCAATCGCTGTCTGAGCATGTAGGAAATTTGCCCCAGCACCTCGATGAAAGGGCGGCACGTTCAGTAGGGTCTCAACCCAGATCCGTGCGGGCTGTTTTACCTGCCCGCCAAAAAGCCCATTCCAGAGCGCTCGTTTCGAAATCATGCGAGCGCCGTTCGCGGACGGCTGATGTTTTTCCAATTGAGTAATGACGCAATCTGCCTTCAGGTTTTGTTTACAGTTCGCGCCTCCGCCCTAGGTACAAGGAACGAACCTGAATGCCCATATCCCCGATCGTCCTTTCTTTCCCTACCGGTCAGAAGCCCATCCAGACATCGCCAGAAGTCGTCGACAATGTATATGACGGTCGCGACTTCGATTGCGAGAACAACGTACTAGCGAACCTGAAAAACCCACGCGTACTGGTACGCGGCGCGACTGAACAGTCGATAACCATCGTCGAACATGACGATGGTGTCGTACTCATTATTGGTCGCCCCCCTATCGGTCGATTGGCCATGAGTGGGGGTGGCGTCAAGGGAGCCGCCTTCTCCGGCGCCATCGAGGCACTCGAAGCCACGGGTATCATGAAGTCTATCCATACGATTTCAGGATCCTCCGCAGGGGGCCTATCGGCCGCTCTGCTGGCCAGCGGAATGAACCATAAGGGCTTCGACCGGATCTCTGACGATATTTCCCTTATTCAATTGCTCGACAGTGATAAGCCTGACGTTCAAGCCGAGCAGAGAGAGTGGTCGCGGATGGGCAAGAACATGAAAGCCCTCCCCATGGTGCAACTGCTTTGCGATCTATTGCCACGCCTGGGTACCAAAGGTACGGAGCTGGAAAAGCTGATCAGGGAAGAATCCTGTGCGGCGTTCCTGGCGTTGTGTAAAAACAAGACAGGGCTTACCCAGTTAGCGCAAGAGGCTATTGCCAATGTGCAGACGCGCAATTATGTCACCTTCCGCGACCTGGAGATCCTGAGCAAGGAGGTCAAGGAGATCAAGGCCCTGGAGATCACCGGCACCGCCATGTTCAAGGAAGGCGCGCAACGGGTGGTTTTCAGTGCGAAGCTCACCCCCGACATGGACATCGCCAAGGCTGCGCATATCTCCGCAGCGCTGCCGATCGTATTCAGCAAACCGACCGAGCAAGGGCTGCCGTTCCAAGAAAGGAAGGAGGAAGGCAGCGATGAAGGCATCGATGAGGTCACGGCATTTGCCGATGGCGGTATCCTGCGCAACACACCGATCCACGGACTCGACGACCCCGTGACCAGCATGAGCCCGATACCGGATGAGGAGTCGTTGATTCTCGTATTCGAGTCGGTACCCGCCAAGGAAAGCACGCACGGCACAGGTCTATCGGCCTTGGCCGACTGGTTCCTTGGAGCCCCTCATGCGGCGAGCTCTGCCCACGATGCCAAACGAATGGAAGATTTCGAGGAGCAGACCGTCACCGTGCCACTGAACACCGAGGAAGGCGATCGCCGTGGAATGCTCAGGGGAACACTCGCCTTCGACATATCCGAGGAGAGCAAGGACTATCTTCAGGAAGAGTTGCGCAAGGAGACCTTGAAACATTTGGACAAGCGTGGCGCCGCACGAAAAACCCATCACTTCCCTTCGCACGACGCCGCCCTGCTGGCATTGAATGACAAGCTGTTCATCCAGTTAGGTGCGCAGTTGGAAGGCAACGAAACCTATGCCGAGGTGAAAGCCTTCAGACAGGCTGCGCTGACAGCACTGTCGGAACTGAAAGTCGCGATCAAGCCCTCCGGCCTTGAGCCGACCCCGGAGCTACGCAACGCCATTCTGAACCTCGACGTCGTGGCGGATACTCTCGACAAGGTGGAGTGGCTGGCGAAACGCATCACTCACGACAACGATCCGGATTTCATGTACTTGCTTCAGGCTGCTGTTCGTTGGGATCGCGAAGCTTCTGACGCAGCTCGCCGAGCCGTAGAGAAACTGAACCTCGGAAATGATCAGGACCTCATCCAGCACCTGCAGGCCGCGGCTCGCAGGGAAATCCGCGCATCCGCTCATACCCCCCAGGTGATCCGCCAGGCCGTCGAGGAAATGAATAGACGGGACATCGCCACCCGTGCCGCTAACGTCGTGCAACACGTGCTGTACCGCTCGCTCTTTCGCGGCGGCCAGCCTGGCTCGAACATCACACTGTTGAGTCGCGCCATTCACGATCTAAAGGATGTACAAAACAAATACGCGTTCAACAACGTACTCCTGCGGGTCATCCACAAATACAAGTCGCGCTCTACGGGATTGTCCAACCCCAAATCAACCACCATCAATGATCTGCGCGAAAGATTGATCCACTGACGGCCCACACACGCCGGGAGCCCGCGATCAGGCTCCCGTTCATTCCGAGTCGTTGCGCTGTTTTACCGGATCTAACGGCTTGCCTTTGGGTGGTCCTACTTCACTACGAATCTGCGCATGGCTGATCAGCGCAAAAATAAAGCTACCACCGATGATATTCCCCGCCAACGTCGGTCCGGCGAACACCATCCAGAAGTCCTCCCACGACAACTGCCCGGCAAAGACCAGATACGACACCTCGGCCGAGCCGACGACGATGTGGGTGAAATCCCCCAGCGCCATCAGGTAAGTAATCAGAGTGATGATCCACATCTTGGCGCTTTCCATGGATGGGATCATCCAGACCATGGTGGCGATCATCCAGCCGGAAATGATGCCCTTGGCGAACATCTGGCCAGTGTCGTTCTCCATGACCTTGCGGCCGATCTCCAGGAAGGCCTGGTCGGTGCGCGGGTCGAAAATCGGCAGGTGCAGCATCACGTAGGCCACCAGCAAGGTGCCACACAGGTTGCCCACCAGCACCACGCCCCAGAGCCGCAACAGCCGACCGAAGTTGCCCAGGGTGGGTTTGCTCATGATCGGCAGCACGGCGGTCAGGGTGTTTTCGGTGAACAACTGCTGGCGGGCGAGGATCACCGCGAGAAAGCCGGCGCAGTAACCGAAACTGGCGATCACCTTGAAGCCTTCGTGGTCCGGCAACCGGGAGTTGAGCAAGCCCATCGCCATCAGCGACAGGCCCATGGTCAACCCAGCCGCCAGGGCCGACCACCAGAGCGCGGCGATACTGCGCTCCAATTCCTGATTGCCCTGGGTGCGGATGATTTCATGCAGCACCGCAGCCCGTGGCGGCTGGTTGCGGTCGACTTCGTGTTGCTCCTGGGCCGAAAGGTCAGGGGTCTTGCCTTCTTCATGGGTGTCCATACAGCTCCTGAACCGGTGGCGTGATGTACCTACGACACGCGGCGTTCGGCGCTGTTCAGTCACCTGGGCCTGAAACCGCCATCGATCTCACTCGACGACAGCATCCTTGAACTGATCCTTGACGTACTTGATCTCGGTCCGTCCGTGAGGCGCCGGCAAGCCGTCTTCGCCGAGGTTGACGAAGACCATCTTCTCCACGGTCAGGATGCTCTTGCGGGTGATTTTGTTGCGCACCTCGCAGGTCAGGGTAATGGAAGTACGGCCAAACTCGGTGGCGGTGATGCCCAGCTCGATGATGTCGCCCTGGCGCGAAGCGCTGACGAAATTGATTTCCGAGATGTACTTGGTGACCACGCGCTGGTTACCCAGCTGGACGATGGCGTAGATCGCCGCCTCCTCGTCGATCCAGCGCAACAGGCTGCCCCCGAACAGCGTGCCGTTGGGGTTGAGGTCTTCGGGCTTGACCCATTTGCGGGTGTGGAAATTCATGATCACTCCTGAGCGTCTGGCCGATGAATGCCTGCATCATGGCAGACCGGGCCGCCTGGCTCTACGTCGCGGGCCCTATAACGGTCATCGGCAATTTTGATTTGTCGACAGAAACCCTTTTGGAAGATCCGATTAGCCCGTTATAATCGCCCCCGCTTTACCCGGTCCACACTTTGGACCGTTCCCGCCACCTGTCCGAGGGGCGCTGCAGCAGGCTCGACCTGTCAGGCTCGGATGGGGCGTTGTTTGTACGGGGGCTCCCCGCACGGACACTAAACGCACAACGGCGCCCATTCGCATACATTACGAATGGAGGCTCTTCATGAGCGCTGTTATCACGCCTGCCGCTTTTACCGATTACAAAGTCGCCGATATGTCCCTGGCTGCCTGGGGCCGTCGCGAAATCATCATCGCCGAATCCGAAATGCCAGCCCTGATGGGCCTGCGTCGCAAGTATGCCGGCGAGCAACCGCTCAAGGGCGCGAAGATCCTCGGCTGCATCCACATGACCATCCAGACCGCCGTGCTGATCGAGACCCTGATTGCCCTGGGTGCCGAAGTGCGTTGGTCGTCCTGCAACATTTTCTCGACCCAGGACCAGGCCGCTGCCGCCATTGCCGCTGCCGGCATCCCGGTATTCGCCTGGAAAGGCGAGACTGAGCAAGAGTACGAATGGTGCCTGGAGCAAACCATCCTCAAGGATGGCCAGCCATGGGCCACCAACATGATCCTCGACGACGGCGGCGACCTGACCGAGCTGCTGCACAAGAAATACCCGGCCGTGCTGGAAAACGTCCACGGCGTGACCGAAGAAACCACCACCGGCGTCCACCGCCTGCTGGACATGCTGGCCAAGGGCGAGCTGAAAATCCCGGCCATCAACGTCAACGACTCGGTGACCAAGAGCAAGAACGATAACAAATACGGCTGCCGTCACAGCCTCAACGACGCCATCAAGCGCGGCACCGACCACCTGTTGTCGGGCAAGCAGGCGCTGGTGATCGGCTACGGTGACGTAGGCAAGGGTTCGGCCCAGTCCCTGCGTCAGGAAGGCATGATCGTCAAGGTGTCGGAAGTCGACCCGATCTGCGCCATGCAAGCCTGCATGGACGGTTTCGAGCTGGTTTCGCCATTCATCGACGGGATCAACGACAGCACCGAAGCCAGCATCGACAAAGCACTGCTGGGCAAGATCGACCTGATCGTGACCACCACCGGCAACGTCAATGTCTGTGATGCCAACATGCTCAAGGCCCTGAAGAAGCGCGCCGTGGTCTGCAACATCGGCCACTTCGACAATGAAATCGACACTGCTTTCATGCGCAAGAACTGGGCATGGGAAGAAGTGAAGCCACAGGTCCACAAGGTGCACCGCACCGGCACCGGCAGCTTCGACCCGCAGAACGATGACTACCTGATCCTGCTGGCCGAAGGCCGCCTGGTCAACCTGGGCAACGCCACCGGCCACCCAAGCCGCATCATGGACGGTTCGTTCGCCAACCAGGTCCTGGCCCAGATCTTCCTGTTCGGCCAGAAATACGCCGACCTGTCGCCCGCCCAGAAAGCCGAGCGCCTGACCGTGGAAGTACTGCCCAAGAAACTCGACGAAGAAGTAGCCCTGGAAATGGTCCGTGGTTTCGGCGGCGTGGTCACCAAGCTGACCAAGCAGCAAGCTGACTACATCGGCGTGACCGTCGAAGGTCCGTTCAAGCCGCACGCCTACCGCTACTGATCGGCGCTGCTCCCCTGTGGGAGCGAGCTCTTTTGTGGGAGCGAGCCTGCTCGCGATGCAGACACCTCGATCTGACTGTCAGACCGAGGTGATGCTAATCGCGAGCAGGCTCGCTCCCACATAAGCCCGCCCCCACTAGGGATATGCAAGCCTTACCGGCCTACGAGTTTCCAAGGATATGACCATGTCCCAAGACCGTCGCTACAGCTTCGAGTTCTTCCCCACGAAGACCGATGCTGGGCATGAAAAACTGATCGCCACTGCCCGTCAGCTGGCCAGCTACAACCCCGACTTCTTCTCCTGCACCTATGGCGCCGGCGGCTCGACCCGTGACCGCACCCTGAACACCGTGTTGCAGCTTGAAAGCGAAGTCAAAGTCCCGGCCGCCCCTCACCTGTCTTGCGTGGGTGACAGCAAGGACGACCTGCGAAGCCTGCTGACCCAGTACAAGGCCGCTGGCATCAAGCGCATCGTTGCCCTGCGCGGCGACCTGCCGTCAGGCATGGGCATGGCCAGCGGCGAGCTGCGCCACGCCAATGACCTGGTTGAGTTCATTCGCGAAGAAACTGGCGAGCACTTCCATATCGAAGTCGCGGCATACCCGGAAATGCACCCCCAGGCGCGCAATTTCGAAGACGATTTGCGCAACTTCGTCCGCAAGGCCAATGCTGGCGCCAACAGCGCGATCACCCAGTACTTCTTCAACGCCGACAGTTATTTCTACTTCGTCGAGCGCATACGCAAGTTGGGCGTCGACATTCCTGTGGTACCGGGGATCATGCCGATCACCAACTACAGCAAGCTGGCGCGCTTCTCCGACGCCTGCGGTGCAGAAATCCCACGCTGGATCCGCAAGCAACTGGAAGCTTATGGTGACGACACGTCGAGCATCCAAAGCTTCGGCGAGGAAGTCATCACGCAAATGTGCGAGCGATTGTTGCAAGGTGGAGCCCCGGGGCTGCACTTCTATACCCTGAACCAGGCCGAAGCCAGCCTGGCGGTATGGAACAACCTCAAGCTGCCGCGTTAACAGCCAATACCGTGGTACAAAAGGCCCTGGTGAAAACCAGGGCCTTTTTTTATCCAGTTGTCGTGAGGGTCTTCGGCCCCGAATGGATGTGTTTGCCTCGGGACAAATACCGCGAAGCCTTCGATCTGCACCGACTGCAAGTAAAAGGCAACTAAGGCGCGAGCCAGAGCGCTCTAGCTATTTGAGGAGTTCTCGTCGTAACCTCAGGCCATGCCCGTTATTGCCCGGTTACTGACAGCCCTTCTCCTCTTGTGCCTGAGCATGACTGCCCGGGCCGAGAAGTTGCGCATTGTCACCGAACCCTGGGCCCCGTATGTCTACGAAGAGAACGGCAAGATGCTGGGCCTGGACTACGAAACCACGGCCATTGTCTTCAAGCGCCTGGGTATCGACGTGGAATGGCAGTTCCTGCCGTGGAAGCGTTGCCTGGTGATGCTGGAGCAGGGGTTGGCGGACGGTGCGCTGGACATTTTCCACAGCGATGAACGCGATGCCATGCTGCTTTACCCCAGCGAACCGCTGTCGGACGTAGAGTTCGTGATGTTCTACGCCAATGCCCGGCCCCATCCGTTTCGCACGCTCGATGACCTGCGCGGCCTGACCGTCGGCACCTCACCCGGTTATCTCTACAGCCAGGCCTTCAGTGAGTCGACCCTGTTCACCCGGGAAACGGCGCCAACCCACGAAGCCAATTTCGGCAAGTTGCAGTTGGGACGCATCGACCTGCTCATCACCGACCGCAGGGTGGGCCGACATGTGCTCGAACACATGCAGTTGGGCGACCAGATTACCGAAAACCCGATGGTCGTGAGCCGCCAAAGCCAATACCTGGCGGTGCGGCGCAACGCCGGGATGGATTTGCTGGTGCAACGCTTCAGTGCCGAACTCAAGCGTTTCAAGCGCGAACCCGCCTATGCCGAACTGAGCGCCCGCTACGGTGCCGGCCCAGTGGCCAAGGTCATCTCACCCGGCCTGGGTCAACGTTGAAATAAACCGTTGAGCAGCAGGAAAGCGGCGCACGGCGTTTGCTCTGTTATACTCCGGCCTTCCCGCCAGGCTCACGCCCGGACGCCCGGTCTTGCAAAAGGCATCCCGACACCGCTACAGCGCAGCTTCCAGCCCGCGCGAGCCCTGTCCGGACCCGTCTTTCAGACCCGGCAGGACCGGACGGGATGACGTTTCCATGTTGAACGTCATTCGCGCCAGGCAAGACTATCCCATTGGGCCAGGCCCTCACTAAAACAGGATTACTCATGTCCTTTGCTTCCCTCGGTCTCTCCGAGGCTTTAGTCGGCGCCATCGAAGCCGCCGGCTATACCCAGCCTACCCCCGTGCAACAGCGGGCCATTCCCGCCGTGTTGCAAGGTCGCGACCTGATGGTCGCGGCGCAGACAGGCACTGGTAAAACCGGTGGTTTCGCCCTCCCGATCCTGGAGCGGTTGTTCCCCAACGGTCACCCAGACAAATCCCAGCGTCACGGTCCGCGCCAACCACGCGTACTGGTCCTGACCCCGACCCGCGAACTGGCCGCCCAGGTGCACGAGAGCTTCAAGGTTTACGCTCGTGACCTGAAGTTCGTCAGTGCCTGCATTTTCGGCGGCGTCGGCATGAACCCTCAGGTCCAGGCCATGTCCCGTGGCGTCGACGTGCTGGTGGCGTGCCCCGGTCGCCTGCTGGACCTGGCTGGCCAGGGCAGCGTCGATCTGTCCCACGTTGAAATCCTCGTGCTGGACGAAGCCGACCGCATGCTCGACATGGGCTTTGTCCATGACGTGAAGAAAGTGCTGGCCCGCCTGCCTGCCAAACGCCAGAACCTGCTGTTTTCGGCGACGTTCTCCAAGGACATCACCGACTTGGCTGGCAAGCTGCTGCACAACCCGGAGCGCATCGAAGTCACGCCACCGAACACCACGGTCGAGCGCATCGAGCAACGCGTCTTCCGCCTGGCGGCCAGCCACAAGCGTGCCCTGCTGGCGCACCTGATTACCGCCGGTGCCTGGGAACAGGTCCTGGTGTTTACCCGCACCAAGCACGGCGCCAACCGCCTGGCCGAGTACCTGGACAAGCATGGCCTGCCGGCTGTGGCGATCCACGGTAACAAGAGCCAGAACGCCCGCACCAAAGCCCTCGCCGACTTCAAGGCCGGCGAAGTGCGCATCCTGGTGGCCACCGACATCGCGGCCCGTGGCCTGGACATCGACCAACTGCCTCACGTGGTCAACTTCGAACTGCCGAACGTCGATGAAGACTATGTGCACCGTATCGGCCGTACCGGCCGGGCCGGTCGTTCGGGCGAAGCGATCTCGCTGGTTGCGCCGGACGAAGAGAAGCTGCTCAAAAGCATCGAACGCATGACCAAGCAGAAAATCGCCGACGGCGACCTGATGGGCTTCGATGCCAGCACGATCGAGGCCGAGAAGCCTGAAGTGCGTGAACGTCCGGACGTGCGCAACCCGCGCAATGCCCGCGGCCCACGCGGCGACGGTCCGAATGGCGGCGGTGGCGGCGGTCGTAAGGACAAAGGCAAGGATAAGGGCAAGGAAAAATCGGCCAGCACCAGCAATAGCAATGGCCGTGGCGAACGCCCAGCCCGCGAGCAGAAGCCTCGCGAAGGTACGCCGGCCCGTGAGCAGCAACGCCCGGCTCCACGCGCCGCAGCCGATCGTGCCCCGGACGAGTTCCTGGACGACGATGTCGATAACTTCGGTAACCGTGTCGACTATGTGCCGCAGCAGAAACCGGCCCAGGGTCGCGGTCGCCGCCCAGGTGCCCCGGCGCAAGGCGCAGGTGCGACTACAGGTGCACCGCGCAGCGGCCAGCCACAGGGTCGCCAGAACGGTCCACGCAACAGCAACGGCTCGTCCACTGGCACTCCGCCGGCCAAGCGCAGCGGCCCGCGCAATGGTGCCCCTCGTGACGGCCAGGCCCGCCGCGAAGACACCCGCCCGCGCCGCCCGGCCCGTGACGACCAGCCTCGCCAGGAACCCGCCGTACAGGCCCCGCGTGGCAACCAGCCAAAGATCATGCACAAGGAGTCCAAAGCCGACCGCTTCCCGACACCTGAACAGCTGGATCAACTGCCAAGCCGTCCACGGGGCGAAAAACCGGCATTGCTGACGCGCAATCGCTGAGTTTTCCCAAGCCGTAAAAAAACGCCCCCGATCGCAAGATCGGGGGCGTTTTTTTGTCGGGCGCGAAAGTTACTTCGCTTTGACACCTTCAAACGAGACGTACAGTTCGACCGCATCGGAGGTTGGACCCAGGTCTTTCTGCTTGCCGAAGTCCGAACGCTTGATGCTGGTGGTGCCTTCGAAGCCGGCACGGTAGCCGCCCCATGGGTCCTTGCCTTCACCCAGGAACGTAGCCTTGACCACCACTGGCTTGGTCACGCCCAACAGGGTCAGGTCACCGGTCACGTCCGCAGTTTCTTTGCCATCGGCGTTTTTACCGGTGGATTTGACGCTGGTGGAAACGAAGGTGGCCTTGCCGAACTTGCTCACGTTCAGGAAGTCGCCGCTGGCAATGTGCTTGTCACGCTCAGCGTGATTGGTGAATACGCTGGCGGTATTGACGTTGAACTCGATCTTGCTGGCTTCAGGCTTGGCGGCGTCGAAGCTGAACTTGCCGTCGATGTCCTTGAAGGTACCCGTGATGTAGCTGTAGCCCAGGTGGCTGATCTTGAAGTCGACGAAGGCGTGCTGGCCTTCCTTGTCGACCACGTAGTCGGCAGCCATGGCCTGTCCGGCCGACAGCAGGGCGGAACCAATTGCCAGGGCGGCGAGCGTCTTTTTCAACATGCTTTCTATTCCTTTGGAGTCGAGGTTGAACATCAGGCTTGGCGTCCCAGCATGCGCTTGAGGGTCGCGTCACGGTCGATAAAGTGGTGTTTCAATGCTGCCAACGCATGGAGGCCGGAAAAAATGACCAACGCCCATGCCAGGTACAGATGAATCTGGCCAGCGACGTCTGCCTGATCGGGCAGTCCGGACACCAGCGCGGGTACTTCGAACAAACCAAACACCGGAATCCCGACACCGTCTGCGGTGGAAATCAAGTAACCGGCAATCATCACGGCGAACAACCCGAGATACAGGGCGCTATGACCGAGCTTGGCGCCTGCACGGGTGAGGCGTCCGTAGGTTGGCAGGGTCGGCGGTGGCGGGCTGACAAAACGCCAGATCACCCGCAGCAACATGACCGCCAGCAGCACCAGGCCAATGCTCTTGTGCAGGTCCGGCGCGTCTTTGCGCCAGGTGCTGTAGTAATCCAGGCCGACCATCCACAGGCCCAGGGCGAACAACCCGTACACCACCAGCGCAATGCCCCAGTGCAGGGTGATACTGACCCAGCCATAGCGAGAAGAAGAGTTGCGTAGCTGCATTGCTCATATCCTGTAAAAACTGCGACCAAGACTAGCGAGTTATCCATCGATTTAAAGCGGAAATTTTCGCTTTGAAATATCGAGAAATACGATGATCAGTCTGGAGGGGGTGGGTTAAGGAAAGATTAAACGGAAATGGCGGGTGTGATGGCAAGAAGGCAGGCAGCCATGGGATGGCCGCATGGATCTCATCGCGAGCAAGCTCGCGCCCACAGGAGACCACGCTGGAGCCGTCATCGTGATTAAAATTTTTTGCCCACGCAATATATATGTATCGCCTTTTCCGTTTTTACCCTTGATTAAATGCGAGCTTCAATATTCATTGAACAAAGGTAAAAAACATGGCTGTTCCTTACACTCCATTTCGAGCAAGTGGCTCGCCGTTGCTGCCTCCCAATCAAACAATGTCACCGGGGCAGTACCTCCAGTCTCCAAATGGGCGATTTCGATTGGTATTGCAGGTTAATGGAAACCTGGTCATCAAAGATGGTGAAGCCGTAGTCTGGGTTGCAGATGGCAATCAACGCTATAGTGCAACCTTGTATCCAAAGAGAATGCGAGAGCCTCTGCAATTTGTAATCGCTAATAGTGGCTTTCTTTATGATCCATCCAGAAGACGCTTATGGATTGCTGAAAGTAGCCATAGCAGGGACAAGTCGCTTTGGTACAACGCTTGTATGGTCATTCAGGATGACGGCAACCTGGTCATCCATGACAGGCGAACGGGAAAGCTATGCTGGGCTCGCTTTGGCTTCGTCCCGGGACGTATGTCCAAGCCAAAGCGGGTCAAAATTTTATTTGAGGACTTTGAAATTAAAACTTGGTCGTTTTCACTGCCGCCTCTCTAGAGTCACTTATTGACGCACTCAGGCCTGTAAGGATCCATGTCGCATCTATAAACTAATTGAGGATCGTGCTTTTTCAGCACCATACGACCATCAGCAGTGCAACCACTGACACCGAATACTGCCAGTAGCATTAAAGCCGCTATCAACTTCATATTAACTCCAGCTTTACGAGGTGAAAATTATGAATTATTAGTTTACCGAGCACTCAGACCTATATGGATCGATGGAGCATTTTTGTACTAACTGCGGATCTCTTTTTGGAATCATTGGAATTTTCAAAGGATCCCGGCATTCGCCATACACACATCCTTATATCGAAGCCAATACGACCACTGCCATTAGTATTTTCATACGCGCTTCTGTTTTTTGGAGGAGCCTAGACTTATGGCTTGGTAAGCGCTATCGCCTGCTTCCGGTTAAAGGGTGGGAAGTTTCCGATATATCGCCGAGGCGTGTAGGACGTCGCGCTTATCAAGCGGCGCCGATACGCTTGATGCGGGATAAAAAAACGCGGCCCTTGGGCCCATGTGGTTCATTTGAGAAAAATGATGGAGCTGTGGCGAGGGAGCTTGCTCCCGCTCGGCTGCGAAGCAGTCGTAAACCGGCGGGTGCGGTGTGTCTGATGCTCCGCATTTGGCAGGTTTTGGGGCCGCTTCGCGGCCCAGCGGGAGCAAGCTCCCTCGCCACGGCTTTGTCGATAGCCTTAAGTGAACAGCATTGCAACGACACCGGGGCTTTTTTGACTGCCCGGGGCGATTGTTTCAGATGGCGCAATCAAGTCATCCGACTCCTGGGCATTCTCTAAAAACTGTTCGCCAGTGAAACTGATCCCAGAAGCGAACGACCGTTTCGGGTCGTCGCAGCGTTCTCCCTTCTCCAGGAGATTTCCCATGATCGACGTCACCTGCACCGGCAACCCTTGGTCGGACACCTCTGTCGCGATTCATCAAGAATACGAAGGCGGATTCCTGTT
Source organism: Pseudomonas sp. 3JA (assembly GCF_036961705.1). Lineage (NCBI taxonomy): Bacteria > Pseudomonadati > Pseudomonadota > Gammaproteobacteria > Pseudomonadales > Pseudomonadaceae > Pseudomonas > Pseudomonas sp. 3JA. The sequence continues at coordinate 171,495 of NZ_JBAMDJ010000009.1, read as the reverse complement.
GCCCCAGTTGATGGGCGCCCTGGCCAGCGAGTCCTCAGCACCGGTTTCTAACGTCCTGTGCCAGCCGCGTACGAACGGCGCCATGCTGGCGAAGGCGAGCGCTTTTGTGATGTGGGCGTTGAGGCTAACGCCGACCCGCTAAACGCAACGCTGAGCCTGTGGCGGATGTGGACGCGACATGTCCCCTATACAATGCATCGCAATTACCCAAGCTCCAGGTGGTGGTTCCGATGTTGCTACGTCACTTGCGCTATCTGTTGGCGGTCGCTGACCATGGTGGTTTCACGCGTGCCGCCGAGGTGCTGCACGTGTCGCAGCCGACCCTGTCGCAACAGATCCGGCAACTCGAAGAAACCCTCGGGGTGAGTCTGTTCGACCGCACGTCTCGCACGGTCAGGCCCACGGATGCCGGGGCGGCCTATATCGAATGCGCCCGACGGGTGCTGGTGGAGCTGGCCGCCGGCAAGCGCGCGCTGCACGACGTCAAGGACCTGTCCCGCGGTAGCTTGAGGCTGGCCATGACCCCGACGTTCATGGCTTACCTGGTCGGGCCGCTGGTGCGCGACTACCGCGCGCGATACCCGAATATCCATCTGCAAATCTTCGAATTGTCGATGGTTGATATCGAGGAGGGCTTGGCGAATGACACGTTAGACATCGCCATCGCATTCGATCAGGTCAGGAGCGCCGATATCGAATCGATCCCGGCGTTCACCGAAACCCTGGGGCTGATGGTGGGGCGCAATCACCCGTTGTATGACTGCCAGGCCGCGCTGACGGCTGAGCAGGTCGGGCAACTGGAGTTCGCCTTGTTGAGCCCGGACTTTGCCACCCGTACGTGCATCGACGACTACTTCGTCCAGGCTCGGATCACGCCCAAGGTGAGCATTGAGGTCAATTCGGTCAGCACGTTGCTGGAAGTGATCGGGCATTCGGCCGTCGCCACCATTCTTCCGGAACCCATCGCCACCCAGGAGCGCGCGCTGCGCAAGCTGGCGCTGCAGGACGCGGCGCCCCGGCGTGGAGCTTCGTTGTTGCGGCGCAAGAACAACTATCACAGCGCGGCGTCTGTGGCTTTCTTGGAGACACTGTTGCACGGGGTGGATGGCTTTGGGGCCGCTGCGCAGCCCAGCGGGAGCAAGCTCCCTCGCCACCGTGATCGAGGTGGGCAACGGCCCTAGGCCAGGCAGCACCCTCAAGCGGCAGTCGAAGTCCGGGCCGGTACGGCACAAGCCTGGGGGTTGTCCGCCAAGGGCCTGAAGCTGCGATTGTCGACGTCCAGGGCGTCGATGGAGCCGGTTTCGATGTCATAGACCCAGCCGTGCAAGTTGAGCAAGCCTTTCTCCTGGGCTAGCCGCACACTCGGGTGCGTCTGGATGTTCGCCAATTGGGCGATGACGTTTTCACGCACCATCGAACTGACTTTCGCCGTGTCATCGACGTGAGGCCGTGACTCATTGATGACCCGTGCCGACTCGGCGTGTTGCAGCCAACCGCTGACCGCCGGCAAGTGATTCATGCAGGCGCATTTGGCGACGGCGGTCATGGCACCGCAATCGGAATGACCACAGATCACGATATCCCTCACGCCCAGCACCGCGACGGCATATTCCACCGTCGCTGAAACACCGCCCGGGTGCGGGCTATAGGACGGCACGATGTTGCCGGCATTACGGATCACGAACAGTTCGCCGGGTTCCTGCTGGGTCAGCAGCTCCGGCACAACGCGGCTGTCGGAACAGGTGATGAATAACGTGCCCGGGTGTTGCGTGGTAGCCAGGTGTTTGAACAGGTCCGTCCGTTGTGGAAAGACCTCCTGCTGGAACTTCAGGAAACCTTCGATCAGCGCTTTCATGCTGCTTGCCTCCAATGAATAGGGTGGTTGCCCAGCCGGGTATCAGTTCGTGCAGCCGGTGCCGATCAGGTTGTATTCAAGAATGTGGGTTTCGCCTTTGGAATCGCGATAGGTCATTTGCACTGGCGTCGGACCGCAGACATCGGCGGGGGTGGTGATATTCAACACCTGGGCGATGTCCAGATGCATGCCGTAGGCATAGGAAACGACCTCCGCAGGTGCGGTGGATGGTTGGGCATGGGCCGACAGCGAGGCGGTCAGCGACAGGGTCAGAAACAGGAATTTTTTCATGAGTCATGCTCCACGCAAGAATGAGTAGTGAGTTCAAATCAGCAATAAGTTGTTTGCAGCGAAGCCCCAGGTTCGCCTGGGGCCAGCGGGACGATCAGAACGGACGCAGGGGCAGGAACTTGCCGTCCAGCGTGATCACCGCACGCGAGCCGCCTTCAGGGTCTTCGACTTTCTTGATGTCGAGCTTGAAGTTGATCGCGCTGATGATGCCGTCGCCGAACTGCTCATGAACCAGGGCCTTGAGAGTGGTGCCGTAGATCTGGATCATTTCGTAGAAGCGATAGATCGTCGGATCGGTCGGCACGCCAGCGAGGCTGCCGCGCAGGGGAATGATCTGCAGACGGGCGACCGAATCAGCGGTCAGGTCCAGCTTCTCGCCAATCACCTTGGCCGCGTGTTCCGGCAATGGATGCTGGCCGAGCAGGGCGGCGGTGACGTAGGCAAGGCTCAGGCCGGTGCCATCGGCCAAGTCCTGCCAGGACAGGTGCTGGCGCGCCTTGGCATCCAGCACTTCGGTGGTCAGGGCCAGGCTGATGTCGTTGTAGGCGTGGGACTGTTGCATGGCGTAGTTCCTATCGGTTTGGATCGGGTTGATGTCGCTTGGTTGAAGCCATCATCTGCCGCTTTAGCTATAGCGTCCAAGACCGATATGCAATGCAATGTATTGGTGTTGCCTATGGGTTGGGGCCCATGTTGTCGAGTGATAAATCCTGTAATTGTTGACCTGTACTAATCTGTTGGCAGGCACGGTAGAAGTAGTCATTTAACTAGCCAGCAGAGATATCACGAATGACGAATCATGAAACCGATGTAGGCAGAGCCAATGAGGCCGACCTAGACGGGATCCTGGAGCTTCAGGCCGCGAATCAGATGGCCCGCGGCGGCTCGCTTTCTGCGAGCCTGCCAAGGGCCCGTGTGGCAGCGATGATGCAGGAAATGCCTCTGATTGTTGCGCGTCGAGAGGGTCGTATCACCGGTTTCCTGATGACTACTACGCGGGCGATGAATGCCGACCTGCCGATCGTACAAGCGATGTTCGCCGCTTATCATGGAGCGCCGGATGCCTATGTCTATGGCCCGATTTGCGTGGGCGAGGCGGAGCGTGGCAAGGGTTTGGCCCAGCGAATGTTCGCGGAGCTCCGGCGACTCGAGCGGGGGCGTGAAGGTATTCTTTTCATACGCAAGGACAATGAACCCTCGCTCCGTGCGCATTTGAAAATGGGTATGAAAGAAGTTGCTTCCTTTCCATTCAATGGGTTCGATTTTGCCGTTTACTCGTACATCGGTTAGACACGGAAAGCACCGATAATCGATCACCTGAGCGGCAGAAAGAGCGCGGTAATGCCTTGATCGCTTCGCCGTTAGGCACGATGGGTTGGTCCCCGCACATAAATCCAGGCGATAGTGTTCCGATGGCGTGGTGCGCGGGTCGGCGTGAAAGACTTGTATCACATCTTGGCCGGCGACTTGATCAGCCGACAAGTTCCCAGGAAATAAAACACACCACCGGCAACAATGAACAGGGCGAGCATGTAGAAGATGTAGTGAGGTGGCTGCGTTGCCAATACGACGCCACACAGCACCGGCCCGGAGGCGGCGCCGAGGTTGCCGAGATTCTGCGCCGCGTAGTACATGCCGCGCAGGTGGTCGGGCGCGATGTTGTCGATGAACATGTATTCAGTGGGGAAGACGATGATCTCTCCAACCGTGAACACCGCCATGGCGATCACCCAGAGCAGGAGGGTGTCGGCCACCGCGAAGCCGGCCAGGCCGAGGATGAACAGACTCAGCCCCGCTGCCAGCCACAGGTTCAGATGACGGTGGGAAATCTTTCGGCCAATGACGTATTGCAGGCTGATCACCATCAGCGCGTTGGTCGTCACAAGGGCGCTGATGATGCGGTAGGTGGACTGAGCTGTTGTAGTGACCACCAGGTACTGGGAGAGATAGGCCGTGAACTGGCCGAAGACCACCGCGCTGAGCAGGCCGCCGAGGGTGAAGCACACTAAGCGGTAATCGCGCAGCAGAAGCTTGCCCACGGCCAGGAAGGGCACGGGTTTAGCGCTTTCGCGAGCCAGCTCGCTCCTACAGTGGCTCGCATCGACGACCGCCAGGTCTCTGTCGCCCCAGACAAAATAAACCAGGCAGAACCCGGCACCCAGCATGCAGGACAATAGAAATGGCAAGCTGATGTCCAGATCGGCTATTCCCGCCCCGAGAAATGGCCCAACGGCATAGCCGATGTTGGTCAGGGTGTATTTGATCGAGAACGCTTCGCTGCGCTCGGCCACCGCGAGCAAGCTGCCGAATCCTGCCTTGACCGCGATATCGATGACGGCATAAGCCAGGTTGATCAGCACCAGGCAGCTGTAGAACAGCCAGAGATCGCGAGCCAGAAACGTTCCGAGAAACCCCGCCGTGAATAATCCGCTGAACACCAGAATGAGTCGGTAACTGGACACGTTGTCCACCAGGAAGCCACCGTAGAGGCTCAACAGGGAACCGATGATCAATGTGCTGCCGATCACCAGGCCGATGTCGGCAACGTTCAATCCAAAGTTGCCCGACAGGTAGATGACCAGGTAGGGCAGTGTGATTGCCCGGGCCAGCGTCAGTATGAGTGACGCCGAGAGCAGCAGATTGACTGACGCGGGGTAGTTTTTAAGGGTGGCGAGCATCCTTGCCTCATACGACCGGAGATGTTTATAGGGACCAGCGTCGTCGCGCGGACGGACACACGGCAACCAAGCTTACTGAGGAAGCCAGTTCTGATTTATGATGCTTTTTCTCCAGTTGATTGAATTCAGTTCATGAATAAGGATGTCCATGTTTTCCTCGGAGCGATTGAAGGGGATCGATGTATTTGTCTGTGTCGCCGAGTCCGGCAGCTTCAAGGCTGCCGCTGAGCGGATGAGCCTGACCAGTTCTGCGATCAGCAAAAGCGTTGCTCGCCTGGAGAGCCGACTTGGGGTTCGACTGTTCGAACGTACGACTCGACGTGTTTCGCTGACGGATGCAGGACGCGCCTTTCTTCGCACTTGCACAGGCGTGCTCGCCGACCTGGAAGAGGCTGAGTGGTCGCTGCACGCTGAAAACACCGAGCCACGTGGCAGAGTTCGGATCGACCTTCCGGGCGCCTTCGGCCGATCCCAGGTGCTGCCTATCGTCTTGCGATGCCTGCAGGACTTCCCGCAACTGGTACCACACCTTTCCTTCTCCGACGGTTTTATCGATCCTGTGCAGGAAGGCGTGGACATCGTGATCCGTTTGGGAGGCGCGGACATTTGGCCGGCCACCTGGGGGCATCGCCACCTTGGCAGCGAATGGCATATTTTCTGTGCGTCCCCTGCGTATCTGGCCAGGCATGGCACGCCCCTGATCGACCTCGATCTGGAACATCACCAGTGCATCGCCTACGGTTGGCCGGATGGAAACGTCAGCCCCTGGAATTTTGCCGGGCATCGGGGCGAAACGCTCAGGAAACAGGTCTCGCCAACGCTGGTGGTGGGCGATGGCGAGGGCCTGGTGATTGCGGTATTGGCGGGTTGCGGTATTGCCCAATTACCGTCCTGGTTGGTCCAGCGGCAACTGGATGAGGGGACGTTGGTTGAAGTGCTGCCGCAGTGGGCAACCGATGGAATGGCGATCAATCTTGCCTGGCAGAAAAACCGTGGGACGCTTCCCAAGGTCGCGGCTTTATTGGACGTGCTGACGGTCAGTTTGACTCGGACGGCAGCAGGGCGGGCGCAACGACTCTAGAAGTTCTGCCTGTGGTGCCACGACTAAGTCGACACCGAATCATGGCAACAGACACAAAGCTTGTTGCCATCGAGATCTCGAAAGTAGGCGCCGTAATAGTCGGGGTGGTAGTGGGGTCTCAAGCCGGGCTCTCCCTCACATGTCCCGCCCAGTACCAATGCTGTCGCGTAGCTGTTCCTCACGGCTTCCCGGCTGGGGGCAAGCAGAGCCACCATTTGTCCGTTGCCGGGTTCGTGCATCTTGCCGTCAAAGGGTTTTCCAATCACGAAAATCGGACGAGGTGAATGCTCGGCAATCCAGCCCGCCCAGCCTTTGTGAGCGTCGCTAAATTTCAATGTCAGGCCCAGCCCGGTCATGACTTTTGAATAGAACACGAAGGCGCGATCAAAATCGCCGATACCTAGAAACACGTGCGAGATCATAATGGCTACCGTTTTGCCTGTGGGCGTGAGGGTTGTTTGAAATTCCAGCCTACGCTGCCACAGGCATCATCCCGCTGCCAAGTCCGGGCGGTTAGTGCTTCGGCTCAGACGCTGGACGCCTGGCCTGCCGGGCTTCGGTGCCAACGACCAGCCAGATGCCAATCCCGGACACCGCCATCCCCGACACCATCTGCCATGAAAGCGGTTCGTCGAACATGACCCAGGCCCAGAGCATCGTAATGGGCGGGCTGAGGTACAGGACGCTGGCGACCCGGGTGGCGGTCGCGCGGCGCAGACACAGCCAGTAGAGCCCATAGCCGCCCATCGTCGACAGGCCCGCAGTCCACAAGACGCTCAGTGCAAAGCCGGTGCTGGGTATCGGGGCGAGGCTGCCATGGGCGGCTTCGACCAGGGCGAAGGCCAGGCCCGAAACGCAACATTGCAGCCACAGGTTAGGCAACAGGCCCAGTGATTGCGCGCAGGGTAGGTATTTCTGCCACAGAGTCGCGACGGCGAGCGAGAGCATGCCAAGCAGCGGCAGGCCATAGGCCCACCAGGGCGCGTTGCCCCACGCCAGCGCGCCTTGGGTCACCAGCATGACGCCGAGCAGGCCGATAAGTAGGCCGGCCCAGACCTGCCAGGCCAGTCGTTGCTTGAGTACGCTCGCAGCCAACAGCGCCAGGCCCATCGGCAGCAGATCAGCGACTAGCGCGGCCAGGCCCGCCGGCACACCCAGCGCAATGCCTTGGGTGATACCGGCCAGGTAGCCCGCCATCGCCAGCAGGCCGATGCCGGCATTTTTCAACAGCACGACGGGCGAGGTTCGGCGCAGCGCTCTGGCGACGAAGGGCAACAGGACGAGTGTGACCACGACGCAACGCCAGAACACCACCAGCAATGCTGGCGCGTAATCAATGGAAAAACGCGCGCCAACGAAGCCGGAGCTCCACGTCAGCAGCAACGCGGCTTCGAGCAGTGGCAATGGAATCAGCCAGTGCCAGTCGGGCTTGGGCAGTGAAGGGCAGTTCATCGATTTAGTCGGGGTCATGACCACAGGCTACGAAACCGACGTAATCTAATAAATCAAAATGTAATGCATCAGTACTTCACGAAGATTGAATCATGACGGCCATACTCGATATCGACTTGATCCGTACCTTTCATGCGGTGGCGCGAATCGGCAAATTCAGTGCGGCGGCAGAACAACTGCACAAAAGCCCGGCGGCGGTCAGCGTGCATATTCAGCGCCTGGAGGCGGTCGCTGGCGGGCGTTTGCTCAACCGGGACAATCAATCGGTATCCCTCACGACGTTGGGCAAGCGTCTGCTCGTGGCGACGACGGAACTGCTGAGCACCCATGACCGGGTGCTGGCCGATCTGCACGGAGCCCGGCTGGCGGGACGCATTACGTTGGGGGTGCCGGATGAATACGCCGAGCATGTCATCCGCGACATCCTCCCGGCCTTCGCCGCCGCGTGGCCCAACGTGGTGCTGGATCTCAAGACCGCGCCAAGCTACGCGTTACGTGACCTGGTGCAGCGCGGCCAGCTCCAGGCAGCGGTCGTTGTGCAGCCGAAGGGGCAGGCCAGTGCTGGAGGGCAAGTGCTGGTTTCCACCACGCCGGTCTGGGTTGGTCCGGTCCACACGACGATGGCCCCGATGGCGCCACTGCCGTTGGCGGTGCATGCGGCGCAATGCCCTTATCGGCAAGCGATGATGGAGGCCCTCAGGCAAAGCGGCCGCAGGACCCGAGTCGTTCTGGAAAGCCCCTCCAACCAGGCCGTCAAGGCGTGTGTGGAAGCGGGGTTGGCGGTCAGCCTGATAGACCGCGCGCGTGTGACAGATGCCATGCAGATCCTCGAAGGCCTTCCGGTCATCAAGGAGCACGAGGTGGTGTTCATGCGAGCCCAGGCGTCACACGGCGATGAGGCCGTGAACCTGCTTTCCCGTGCGATGCAACAGTATTTCCGGCTGTAGAAGCGGTCTAGGGACTGCTGCGCAGCCCAGCGGGAGCAAGCTCCCTCGCCACGGGGTTGCGCCCGTACTCAAAAATGCAGTCGAACGCTGCTTTTTGTGGCGAGGGAGCTTGCTCCCGCTGGGCTGCGCAGCAGCCCCAAGACAAGACCGAGCCTACTAAACGATCAAGCCGACAGCGGCGGCGTCCGCGGCGGGATCAGGCGTTTTGAACCGATCGATTCGAACGCCGAAGCCAGTCGCAATAACGTCGAATCGTCATAGGCGCGGCCAGCGAATGTCAGCCCGACGGGCATGCCGATATCCGCCATGATGCCCATCGGCACGGTGACCGTAGGCACGCCCAGATGGCGGATGGCAAGGTTACCGTTGGCGACCCAGACCCCATTGCTCCAGGCGATATCGGCAGATATCGGGTTAACATCCGCATCCGCCGGCCCGACGTCGGCGACGGTCGGGAAGATCACCGCGTCCAGGCCCAGCCGCTCCATCCAGTCCTCCAGATCGATTCGACGTGTCTGTTCAAGCCCACGCAGGCCGTCGGGCAGGGTCGGGATCTGGTCCCACGGCGTGATGCCCCGCTGGGCCATCTTCACGTACTCATCCATGCCGGCCGCCAGATCATCCTCCCGGTTGGGCAGGGTGCCCGGGTCGTGGGGGAAGATCTTCGGTCCGTCGACGTCGGCCAGGCGATTCAACTTCGGATCGCCGTTGGCCCGCAGGAAGTCATCGAATGCCCAGGCCGACAGGTCCCACAATTCATGGTGCAGGAACTCTTTGGAAACCAGGCCGCGGGTGAATACCGTAGGTGCGCCAGGACGATCGCCCTCGCAGTTGGACACCAGGGGGAAATCCACCTCGACCACTTCGGCGCCACAGGCCTCAAGCGCCTTGCGCGCTTGCTCCCAGAGCTCGATCACCGAGGCGCGGGTGATGATTCGCTGCCCCGTCGGGCCGCCGATACCGGGGGCTTGGGCCGTGCCCGCCTCAGGGTCGGCGTTGATGTACATCCGAGGAACGCCGAACCGAACGCCTGCCAGCGCACTTGGGTTGCTGGCAAGACTCGGATACGAGGCCGGACGAACTGAATCAACGCTCGGAATCGGTACCCAGGGTTGCAGGCGCCACAGGTCGCCACGGGTGTCCGGGTCCTCGGCGACCACCACGTCCAGCACTTCGAGCAGGTCGGCCATGGTCCTGGCGAAGGGCACGACGACGTCCATCGTCGGCGTCAACGGCCAGTTGCCACGCACCGAGATCACCCCGCGCGACGGCGTATACGCGCACAAGCCATTGTTCGACGCTGGACCGCGCCCGCTCGACCAGGTTTCTTCGGCAAGGCCGAACGCCGCGAAACTGGCGGCGGTTGCCGTGCCCGCACCGTTCGAGGAGCCGGAGGCAAACGGCGCGGTGAGGTAGTCGCCGTTGTACGGGCTCTCGGCACGGCCATACACCCCGCGCTGCATGCCGCCGTTGGCCATGGGCGGCATATTGGTCTTGCCCAGGCAGATCGCCCCGGCGGCGCGAAGCCGTTCGATGGTGAACGCATCGCGATAAGCAAGCAGGTCCTTGAACGCCGGGCTGCCGGAAGCGGCAGTGAGCCCCTTGACCAGGTAACTGTCCTTGGCCGTATAGGGAATGCCGTCAAGCGGCCCCAGGGTCTGGCCGCTGGCCCGACGGGTATCGGAGGCCTGGGCCTCTTTCAATGCATCGGGGTTGCGCACCACCACCGCGTTGAGGGCTGTGGGCGTGTCGGGGCCGTCGTAGGCATCGATCCTGGCGAGGTAGGCCTGGACAAGCGCCACCGCGGTCGTCTGGCCCGACTCCAGCGCAGCGCGCAATTGGCCAATGGAGGCTTCGGTGATTTCGATCATGCTGTTAGCGCCGCGGCAGAGGGATTGCGGGGTGTTCGGTTCCATTGAAGCTGCTCCTGAGACTTCAGGTCATCTCAAAGTGGATATTTATCGGACTTGCGCACTGTACTACGGAATAGCGATCAGGGGCAGTCAGGTTTGACCGGACTGCGTCTCGAACGAGCCAAAAATTTGCCACCTTCAGACTTCGTTAAGAAACGGCCTCGATACTTTCTCCCAATAGCCCGAGGGAGAACGTTGACCCATGCCCGATTTCGACTGGAACATCCACCTGCCGCTGGCCTTCGGTGATGCCGGCCCGCCGGTTCGGCACTTGCACCGGGCCTTGCCGGGACAAGCCCGGCGAGCTGAGTTCGAGGCGTTCATCCAGCAGCGTTTTCGCCAGGTCCACGGTGCCGATATTCGTCACTTCATGCCGGAGCTGTTCGGGCTCGACGATGTCCATGGCACGCTCTGCGCAGCCGCTGGCGTGCGCCGGGCCGCCCAGGGGCCGCTGTTCCTCGAACATTATCTGGACAGTCCCATCGAGCCTTTGATCAGTGCCGCCGCCGATCGAATGGTGGACCGCGCTGGCATCGTCGAGGTTGGCAACCTGGCCGCCAGCGACACGGGCAGCGCCCGGCTGAGCATCATAGCGATCACTTATCTGTTGGCCATGGGCGGCCTGGAGTGGGTTGCGTTCACTGGCAACATCGGCCTGGTCAACAGCTTCCATCGCCTGGGCCTCAAGCCTGTGACGCTGTGCCCGGCAGACCCGCAGCGCCTCGGCGAGGACCGTCATCTCTGGGGCCGCTATTACGAGAGCCAGCCGTGGGTTCACGTTGGAAACATCCGCGCCGGTTTCATTCATTTGCGCAATACCGGCGTGTTCGATCGCCTGGGACTGCCGACGGACCTCGGAGAAACCAGCCATGTCGCCTGAAATGGAACGCTTCAAGCGCACTCTGCGTGGTCATGCCGAGCGCAGGGGCCATGCCGTGGCACTGTGGGGCGACGGCTCGCAGCTCGACTACGCGACACTTTATTCCGAAGTGGTGTACCGCCAGCAACGCTTGCGCGATGAACACATCAGTGTTGTCGCCCTGGCGCTGGATAACGGCATCGAAGCGATGCTCTGGGACCTTGCCGCACTGTTCGAAGGGCTGACCTGCGTCATCCTGCCCGGTTTTTTCAGCCAGGCTCAACGTCGACACTGCCTGGAACAGAGCCAGGCCGAGCGGGTGATTGCCGAGCCCGCGTTCGAAGCGCAACTGCAAGCTGCCGGATACCAACACAGTGGCGAGTTCTGGCGACGGCACTTCGACGGACCGAGCCGTCTGCCGGCAGGCACCGCCAAGCTGACGTTCACCTCCGGCACCACCGGCACGCCGAAGGGCGTCTGCCTGAGCGCCGACAGCCTGTTGCGGGTGGCCCGCGAACTGGAGCAGGCCAGCCAACCGGTCGAGGCCAGGCATCACCTGGCGTTACTGCCCCTGGCGATTTTGCTGGAAAACCTTGGCTGCTACGCGGCGTTGTATGCCGGCGCCATGCTGAGCCTGCCCAGCCAGAAAACCCTCGGCATCCAGGGCGCCAGTGGGGTCGACCCGACGCGGCTGCTGGGATGCCTGGCCGAGCGTCGGGCGCAGAGCCTGATCCTGGTTCCGCAGCTGCTGCTGATGTTGGTCATGGCTGCCGAACAAAAGATGTTCAACCCGCACATCGTGCGATTCGCTGCCGTTGGCGGGGCACGGGTGTCCCACGATTTGTTGCAGCGGGCCCAGCGTGTTGGCCTGCCGGTGTTTGAAGGCTATGGGCTGTCGGAATGCGCCTCGGTGGTCTGCCTCAATCGGCCACAGGCTCATCGCGCCGGCAGTGTCGGCCAGCCGCTGCCCCATGTGGAGATCCGCTTGGCCGAGGACGGCGAAGTCCTGATCAAGGGCTCGACGCTGCTCGGTTACCTGGGTGAGCCACCGCACGCCAGCGAATGGTGGCCCAGCGGCGACCTGGGTGAGTTCGACGAAGACGGTTTCCTTTACCTGCGCGGTCGCAAGAAGCATCAGTTCGTGACCAGTTTCGGTCGCAACGTGAACCCCGAATGGGTTGAAGCCGAACTCACCCAGGGCGGTGACATTGCCCAGGCCTTCGTCTATGGCGAAGCCATGCCGCACAACCATGCACTGCTCTGGCCCGCCCGGGCCGACTGCACGGATAAAGCGCTGGAGCTGGCCGTGGCCAAGGCCAACGACACGCTGCCCGACTACGCGCGGGTCCATCGCTGGACGCGCCTGGACCAACCCTTCAGCGCTGCCAACGGCATGCTCACCGCCAATGGCCGGCCACGCCGGGAAGCCATCGTCGAGCATTACCGCGCGCAGCTCACTTCATCTGTCTTGTCCGAGGAATCCCCAACATGAGTTTTTTTGACACGTTGCAAGAAGCCACCCAGCAAGAGCGCCAGACCCTGTTCAATCTGCCGATCATCCGCGACGCCCTCGACGGCCAGGTCAGCCTCGCCAGTTACCGGGGGTTCCTGATCCAGGCGTATTACCACGTGCGCCACACCGTACCGCTGATGATGGCTTGCGGGGCGCGCCTGCCAGCGCATCTGGAATGGCTGCGCAAGGCCGTGTGTGAATACATCGACGAAGAGTACGGCCACGAGCAATGGGTGCTGGATGACATTGCCGTGTGCGGTGGCGATAAGGAAGCGGTGCGCAACGGTCAGCCGTCGTTGCCCATTGAGCTGATGGTCAGTTACCTCTACGACTTGATCGCCCGAGGCAACCCGGTGGGCCTGTTCGGCATGGTCAATGTGCTGGAAGGCACCAGTATCGCTCTGGCGACCCATGCCGCTGACAGCATCCGGCAGCGCCTGGAGTTGCCACCCACGGCGTTCAGCTACCTCAGCTCCCATGGTTCGCTCGACATCGAGCATATGCAGACCTATCGCGGCTTGATGAACCGGCTGGAGGATCCGGCGGACCAGGCTGCGGTAATCCGTGCTTCCAAGGTGGTGTACCGGTTGTACACCGACATGTTCCGCGGCCTGCCGCGTGACGGGGAGCATGAACATGCGCTTGTGTGATGCCCGTGTCGTGCTGACCGGCGCCAGTGGCGGAATCGGCCAGGCCATCGCCGCCGCCTTGTGCGCCAGTGGCGCGCGGGTGCTGGCCGTGGCCAGGCATCACGAAGCCTTGCAGCCGTTGTTGGAGCGTTATCCGCAGCACTTGAGCTGGGTCGAAGCCGACCTGACCTTCCTCGCCGACCGGCGCAAAGTACTGGTCGCCGCCGAGGCCCAGGGCGGTATCAACCTGCTGATCAATGCCGCCGGCGTGAACCACTTCGCCATGCTCGAACAACTCGACGACAGCGAGATCAACGCCATGCTGGCGCTGAACATCAGCGCGCCGATTTGCCTGACCAAACTGCTCTTGCCACTGCTCAAACAGGCTGACAGTGCAATGGTGGTCAACGTTGGCTCGACCTATGGATCAATCGGCTACCCGGGCTATGCCAGCTACTGCGCCAGCAAGTTTGCCTTGCGCGGTTTTTCCGAAGCCTTGCGCCGGGAGTTGGCCGATACCCGTGTCGGGGTGCTCTACGTAGCGCCCCGGGCCACCCGTACCTCGATGAACAGCCCGGCGGCCGATGCGCTCAACCAAGCCCTCAAGGCCAACGTCGACGACCCGCAAACCGTGGCGGCGGCGGTGATCCACGCGATTATCGGCGACCGACGCGAGTTGTATCTGGGCTGGCCCGAACGCTTTTTCGTCGGCCTCAACAGCCTGCTGCCCAACCTGGTGGACCGTGGCCTGCGCAAGCAATTGCCACTGGTGCGCCGTCTCAGTCACAAACCCGAAAACGAGCATCTCAAGCCATGAAAAAAATCCTCGCTTGCCTGTTGATCGGCACCCTGAGCCAAAGTGTCTGGGCGTTGGAGGCGGCCGACCAGCAACGTCTCAGCGACATCCAGCAGAGTTGGGCCCATATTCAATATGAAGTGCCCGAAGGCCAACGTGCCGATGCGTTTGAAAAACTCGCCGTCCAGGCCTCGGCGTTCAAGCAGGAGCGCCAATCGGTGGCCGAAGCGTGGATCTGGTCTGGCATCGTCAACAGCAGTTGGGCCGGTGCCAAGGGGGGGATCGGTGCACTGGGCAAGGTCAAGGATGCCAAGGGCGACCTGGAAAAAGCCCTGACCCTGGACCCCAAGGCCCTGCAAGGCTCGGCCTATACCAGCCTCGGCGCACTCTACGACCGGGTGCCGGGCTGGCCCCTGGGTTTCGGCGACTCGGACAAGGCCGGGCAATTGCTCCAGCAGGCGTTGCAACTCAACCCGAACGGCATCGACAGCCTGTACTTTTGGGGCGATCACCTCTACCGTCAGAAGCGCTATAGCGAAGCCAAGGCAGCGTTGCAAAAAGCCTTGCAGGCAGCACCGCGGCCGGGTCGGGAAACGGCTGATGCCGGGCGCCGCAAGGAGATCGACGCCTTACTGGTGGATGTGAACAAGCAACTGAACTGACAGGAGCGGATGTGCGTTTATTACTGATCGAGGATGACGTGGCCCTGGGCGAGGGCATCCATCAGGCCCTGAGTCGCGAAGGTTATACCGTTGACTGGGTGCAGGACGGCAGCAGCGCCTTGCATTCGTTGCTCAGTGAAACATTCGACCTGGCGGTGCTCGACCTGGGCCTGCCACGCATGGACGGCCTGCAAGTGTTGCGGCGCTTGCGTGACAGTGGCTCCAACCTGCCGGTGCTGATCCTCACTGCCCGCGATGCCACCGAGGATCGTATCGCCGGGTTGGACGCCGGGGCCGACGATTATCTGGTCAAGCCCTTCGATCTGGCGGAACTCAAGGCCCGGCTACGGGCCTTGTTGCGTCGTAGCGCCGGCCGCGCCCAAGCGTTGATCGAACATGCCGGCATCAGCCTGAACCCAGGTACCCAGCAAGTCAGTTACCAAGGCAAGCCGGTGGCCCTGACGCCCAAGGAGTATCAGTTGCTCCACGAGCTGCTCTCGCCGCCGGGTCGCGTCATGACTCGCGATCATCTGATGCAACTGCTCTACGGCTGGAGCGAGGAGGCCGAGAGCAACACGCTGGAAGTACACATCCATCACCTGCGCAAGAAATTCTCCACCGACCTGATCCGCACCATTCGCGGGGTCGGATACCTGGTGGAGGAGCGTCGATGAGTTCGATCCGGCGTCGCACCCTTACGTTGATTCTTGGCCTGCTGTTCCTTGGCCTGTTGATCATCACCGTATTCAACCTGCATGACAGCAACCACGAAATCGCCGAGGTCTATGATGCCCAGTTGGCGCAGAATGCCCGGCTATTGCAGGGCGTGATGCGCATGCCGATGGCGAGCAAGGAGCACGCCGAACTGTATCAGGCGTTCAATTCGGCGTTGGGGCAGGCAGTGCCCAAAGTCGACGGTCATCCCTATGAAAGCAAGATCGCTTTCCAGGTCTGGAACTCACAGGGTTCGGTGTTGGTGCATACGTCCAGCGCACCGTCGTTCACCTCACCGCCGAGCGCGCCTGGCTTCAGTGAGGTCGTGGACCAGAAAAACCGTAAGTGGCGGGCGTTCGTCCTCGACGACGCGCAATACGGCTTGAAGATCTGGGTGGGCGAGCGTGACGACGTGCGTGCCGACCTGGTCGACCGCATTGTTCGTCACACCGTCGTCCCCAACCTGATCGGCAGCGTGGTGCTTGCGGCCGTGATCTGGCTGGCCATCGGCTGGGGGCTCAAACCCTTGGTCGATATGGCGGCGAAGTTGCGAGCCAGGCATCCCGGTTCACTGGAACCCCTGCAAATGATGCCACTCCCTACGGAGCTTGAGCCCATGCAGGCGGCCCTCAACCGCGTCTTGGCGCAGATCCAGGAGGTGATGGGCCGTGAGCGGCGTTTCATTGCCGACGCCGCCCATGAAATGCGTACGCCGTTGGCGGTGCTGCGGGTGCATGCGCAGAACCTGATGGAGGCGGGGAGCGAGCAAAGCCGTTGCGAGTCCCTGGAACACCTGATCGCTGGCGTCGATCGCACCACGCGTTTGGTCAATCAACTGCTCACCATGGCGCGGCTCGAACCGCAGGCAGGTGTGCCGACGCCTGCGGTCATCGACCTGGCCGCCACGGTTCGGGCGAGCCTGGTGCAAATGACACCCTGGTTGTTGAGCAAGGGGCTCGAGCCGGTGCTGGATGTCAGCGATGACATCGGCCCGGTTCGAATCGACCCGGTGGCCATCGACATCGCCTTGAACAACCTGGTGACCAATGCGGCCAATTTTTCGCCGGCCAACGGCACGATCACCGTACGCCTGGCCAGGAAGGGCGATCACTACGAGCTGTCAGTCGAAGACCAGGGGCCGGGTATCGACGAGGCCGAGCGTGAGCGGCTCTTCGAGCGGTTCTACAGCCGCGGCAATGACCAAGGGGCGGGCTTGGGGCTGACGATCGTACGCACCATCGCGGATCGTCTGGGAGGGCACATACGCCTGGAGAATCGCACCGAGGGTGGGCTGTGCGCGACCTTGGAAATAGGGCGCATTTAAATGACGTTCCCGCCGCCATGACTTTTCTCCGGGCCAGAATCGGCGCCCCTGAATGATTGCCGCCCACCACCAGTAATGCTGTTCACTTAAGGCTTGTGTGAGTCATTGTGGCGAGGGAGCTTGCTCCCGCTGGGCTGCGCAGCAGCCCTTTTTTGTGAGCGCTTCGCACTCAAGCGGGAGCAAGCTCCCTCGCCACGGATTTATCTACTTTCTTACTGTGAGCGGGGCATAACGGTGAATTCACGATCAGCGGTGGCGCCGGGTTTCCAGCACGGTGAACAGCAACATGCCCGCCAACATGGCCAGCATGAACACAATGGCTTGCCAGTGTCCGGTCAGCAGGATGGCCACGGCGGGGCCAGGACAGATGCCGGCAATGCCCCAGCCGATGCCGAACACCAGGCTGCCACCGATCAGGCGTCGGTCCAGTTCTCGCTTGACCGGCAACTGCATGGGGCTGCCCAGCAGCGAATGAGTCTGTTGGCGTGCCCAAGCCAGGGGGACGATGGCGGTGCCGATCGCTCCGATCATCACCAACGCCAGGGACGGATCCCAGGTGCCGGCCAGGTCCAGGAAATCCAACACCTTTTTCGGGTTGGCCATGCCCGCCAGGAGCAGCCCGAAACCAAAGAGCAGGCCGGCGATGAATGCCGTCATTTTGCGCATGTTCAAACCCCCATCACGTGACGCAGGACAAATACCGTGGCGAAACCGCTGAGCATGAAACACGCCGTGGCGACCATCGAGCGCGGTGAAAGGCGTGATAGGCCACACACGCCATGGCCACTGGTGCAGCCCGAACCGTAACGAGTGCCGACACCCACCAACAGGCCCGCGACAGTGAGGCCGAACCAGCCGTTCTGGAACTCGATCGGCGGCAAGGTGGCAAACACGCCCCATACCAGCGGGGCGACGAGCAGGCCCAGGAGAAACAGGGCTTTCTCGCCCACCCCTTCGCTGCCTCGCTGCAGCAGGCTGCCGATCAGCCCGCTGATGCCGGCGATCCGGCCGTTGGCGACCACGAACAGGCCGGCCGCCAAGCCAATCAACATGCCGCCGGCCAGGGATGACCACGGCGTAAAGTTGAGCCAGTCAAGATTCATCAGCGTTCTCCAATGCACAATCATTGATATTCCACCAGGCGATTCAACCCAGGGCTTTTACCAGCAGCGCGACCGCTACCAGCGTGGACACCAGGGCGAAGCCTCTTTGCAGATAGGGTTCCGGCAACCTCGCGGCGACCAGGCGCCCGCCGAGCATGCCGACGATGGCCCCCATGGAAAAGGGTAGCGCTATTGGCCATTGCAGGTGCCCCATCGCCGAACTCGCCAGCACCCCTGACATGGAAACCAAGGCGATGACGGTCAGCGACGTGGCGAGCACCGACTGCGTGGTCAAATTGGTGTACCGCTGGAGCGCCGGAACCATGACGAAACCACCGCCCACGCCGAGCAGTCCGGAAAGCACCCCGGCGACCATGCCCGACGCTGCGAGCGCCCACGCACAAGGGCCGGTCCAGTTCAGCTTGCCGCGATTTTCGTCCAGGACACAGGGGGGCGGTTTGCGCGCGGCGGATGCCTTTGCCCCGGCACGAGCGGGCAGTGATTTTTGCAAGGCCCGAAACGCCACGTACATCAGCAACAAGGCAAACAGGATCGTCAACGGACGGTTGGGCGTGCGCTGCGCGAGCCAAAGGCCCAGCGGCGAGCAGATGACGCCGGCACTGGCCGTCACCAGTGCCGCCTTGTAGCGCACGATGCCATTGCGCAGGCCCATCACGGCGCCCAGAGTGGCGGCCAGGCCCACCGCCAGCAAACCAATGGGCCCGGCTTCGGCCATGCTCAAGCCCACGCCAAAAACCAGGAACGGGACGGCGAGTATGCCGCCGCCGGCTCCGGTCAGCGCCAGGATCACGCCCACCGCAAAGCCCAGTACCAGGACTGCAATCATCTCGGTCTCCTGGAGCAGAGGTTCGATTTCATAGGTCCGCCAGTTCAGGTTTCGCCAGCCACTCACGGCCCTTGAGCATGGCTTTCCAATACAGCGGCGGAAGAATTCGCTCTTTAAGTAGCCAGGCGAGTCTCGAAGGCCGAGTACCGTCGATCAGCCAGGACGGGAAGCTGGGGGCAAGCTTGCCGCCGTAGGTGAATTCAGCGAGCACGACCTTGCCTCGTTCCACGGTCAGCGGGCAAGAACCGTAGCCACCGTAATGGGCGCTGCCCTTGGCCTTGCCCATGGCCGCCAGCACATTATGGGCGACCACGGGCGCCTGCTTGCGCGCCGCCGCTGCGGTTTTTGCGTTGCTGGTATTGGTTGCGTCGCCCAGTGCGTGAATATTCGCCCAGGTTTTATGCCGCAAGCTGTCGGGATCGACATCGATCCAGCCCGCCCCATCGGCCAGCGGGCTTACGCGGATAAAATCCGGCGCGACCTGAGGGGGCACCACATGCAGCAGATCGAAGTCGTGCGTCACCCGGTGAGTACTGCCATCGGCCTTGACGCAGCTGAAGGTCGCCGTTTGTGCCGGTCCATCGACAGAGGTCAGCGTACTGCCGAAATTCAGGTCGATCTCATAGGCGCGGACGTACTCCATCAAGGCCGGCACGTAGTCGGGAACACCGAACAGGACTGCCCCGGCGCTGCAGAAGTCGATCTCGATATCGCCGAGTACGCCTTGGCGTTTCCAGTGGTCGGCGCACAGGTACATCGCTTTTTGAGGGGCTCCGGCGCATTTGATCGGCATGGGGGGCTGCGTGAAAATGGCCCGGCCACTGCGCAGTTGCTGCACCTGTTCCCAGGTGTAGGGGGCCAGGTGGTACAGATAGTTCGAGGTGACGCCGTTGCGCCCCAGTGTCTGCGGTAAGCCTTCAATGGCATGCCAGTCCAGTTTCAGGCCCGGGCATACGATCAACTGCTCGTAGCGGACCACGCGGCACCCATCGAGAATAATGGCGTCGTTTTCAGGTTCGAAAGCCGCGACAGCCGCTTTGATCCAATGCACGCCCCGGGGAATGGTCGCACCCATCGTGTGGGCGGTTTGTTGTGCCTCGAACACGCCACCGCCGACGAGGGTCCAGCCGGGCTGGTAATAATGCACATCCGCCGGATCGATGATAGCAATGTCCAGGCCTGGCTCGCGGGCCAACAGGCTCGAGGCTGTGGCGATGCCCGCCGCGCCGCCGCCGACAATCACCACGGCATGTCGGGCCTCGGCCACGCCAACAGGCGTGCGTCCCTCATTGGCAATTCTGCGAATGACGCCTTTCATGTCGAAGCCGGCTTTCCTGGCGGCTTCGACAATCTGTGGCAAGGGCTGCTGGCCGGCCTGGGACAGTGCCCACATCGTCGTCGAACGCATGCCGGAGCGGCAGTACGCCAACACTGGCTTGGGCAAGGACTCGAGCAATTTGCCGAAGGCAACGCCTTGCTCATCGGTCACCTTGCCGGACTCTGCGGCAAGGTAGTGCGCCTCGATGCCCATCGCTTGTGCCGCGCGCTGGATGTCGGCAAACAAAGGTTGATCGCTGCCTTCACCATCAGGGCGGTTGCAGATGATGGCGCGAAAGCCGCTGGTTTTGATCTCACTCATTTGCTCGGGTTGAATCTGCCCCGAGATCGAGAGGCCGGACGCAAGGTGGCGGATGTCCATGACTGTCTCCGTGATGACGGTTTTTCTTATAGGGGGGGCGGGTCTTCAGAGCCGATTGAGTGGGATTTTCAGGTAGCACGTGCCGTTCGATTCCGGCTCCGGGAAATGCCCGGCCCGCATGTTGACCTGGACCGATGGCAGGATGAGCGTCGGCATGTCCAGCGAGGCATCGCGCTGGGTGCGCATTGCCACGAATGCTTCTTCACTGATGCCGTTACGGACATGGACATTGTCGGCGCGTTGCTCGGCGACGGTGCTGGAAAATTGCACCTCGCGGCCACCGGGTTGGTAATCGTGACAGGTGTAGAGCAGGGTGTTGGCCGGCAGGCTCAAGACCTTGTTGATGGACCGGAACAATGTATGCGCGTTGCCACCGGGGAAGTCACACCGTGCGGTGCCGTAGTCGGGCATGAACAAGGTGTCGCCAACGAATGCAGCCGTTTCCTGGCCGTCGCTGATGACATACGTCATGCAGGCGGGGGTGTGGCCCGGCGTGTGAAGCGCATGGCATTGCAGCGTTCCAATAGTGAACGACTCGTCATTGACGAACAGGTGGTCGAACTGGCTGCCATCGCGGGGCATCTCCCCACCGGTGTTGAACAGCGTGCCAAAGACTTCTTGTACAGTCGCAATCTGGCTGCCGATCCCTATCGTGCCACCGAGCTTTTCCTTCAGGTACGGGGCGGCGGTGAGGTGGTCGGCATGGACGTGGGTTTCAAGAATCCATTGGACCTTCGCCTCCAGCTCGAGCACCCTGGCCATCAGCTTGTCGGCCGAAGTGGTTGTGGTACGGCCGGATTTGGGATCGAAATCCAGGACGCTGTCGATCAAGGCGCACTGGCGCGTCGTTTTGTCCAGCACCAGATAGCTGACAGTGTGGGTCTCCGGATCGAAAAATCCTTCGACGTACGGTTTTACGGTCATGAACGGTCTCCTTTGGGCTCTCATCGAACCGCTTGAAGAACAGACAGAGCAATAATGCTGCCAGGTGGATGCTGGGTCGTTTTAAAAGGCTAACCTTATGATTTTATTGATTTAACTTCATGAGTCCGCGAGGGTGCGGGCCGATGCCCAGATAATTTAACTGCCATTGGCAGTGTTTGTTGGCATAGTGGCAGTGCCACCTGGGCTGGATGAATTCACTGGAGCCGCGATGACACACCGCCTGCCGCCCACCCAAGACCCGCTTCCACGTGCAGACCAGGTGCAGTCCCTGGTCTCGTTTCTGGAGCATGAGCCCCAGCCGATGATCGTCCTCGATCCTGATTACAACATCCTGGCGGCGAACACGGCTTACTTGCGTCAGTTTGGCAGCGCCGACAAACCCTTCATTGGCCATAAGTGTTATCGGATTTCCCACCACTACGATGTGCCTTGTGACCAGGCCGGCGAGAACTGCCCGATGAAAAAGGCCAGGGAGATGCGCAGTCCGGACCGGGTCTTGCACATCCACCACACACCGCGCGGGCCGGAACACGTCGATGTGGAACTGCGCCCGATCCTCAATGAGCACGGCGTCATCACCGCTTATGTAGAGCGCCTTACCCAGGTGCGGAGCGCCTCGGCACGGCCCAGTAATGAAGGGCTGGTGGGCAGTTCACCGGCCTTTAATCAGGCGCTGTTGGAACTGCAGCGGGTAGCGCCCTCGATGTTACCGGTGCTGTTGCTGGGAGAGTCCGGCACAGGCAAGGAGCTGTTTGCCCGCGCCGTCCATGAAACCAGTGAGCGGGCAGCCGGGCCTTTTGTCGTGGTGGATTGCTCCGGCTTGACCGAAACGTTGTTCGAGAGCGAGCTGTTCGGCCACGAAAAGGGGGCATTTACCGGCGCGACCACGCGCAAGGTGGGCCTGGTGGAGACGGCCCAGGGCGGTACGCTGTTTCTCGATGAGATAGGCGATGTTCCCCTGGCCATGCAGGTGAAACTGTTGCGACTGATCGAGTCTGGAACCTATCGCCGTGTTGGCAGTGTAGAAACCCAGCACGCCGATTTCAGGCTGGTGGCCGCGACCCATAAGCCCTTGGAAAAGATGGTGGAGAAGGGTGAGTTCAGGCAGGACTTGTACTACCGCATCAGCGTTTTCCCTATCCATTTACCGCCCTTGCGGCATCGCCTTGAAGACATCGGCTTGCTGGTGGATTCATTCCTGCAACGTTCCGGGATCGGTAAGCGTCGGCTGACCATCGATCCAGAGGCGCTGATGCAATTGCAGCGGTTTGCCTGGCCGGGCAATATCCGCGAGCTGCGCAATGTCCTGGAAAGAGCCGCACTGTTTGCCGACGACGGCGTCATTCACGCCTTGCATCTGCCCGCGCCCCCCTTGGCGTTGTCCGCCCCAGCCTTGACGCC
This sequence comes from Pseudomonas sp. 3JA, assembly GCF_036961705.1. Lineage (NCBI taxonomy): Bacteria > Pseudomonadati > Pseudomonadota > Gammaproteobacteria > Pseudomonadales > Pseudomonadaceae > Pseudomonas > Pseudomonas sp. 3JA. The sequence goes on along the minus strand of NZ_JBAMDJ010000009.1, from coordinate 148,786 downwards.
TGCCCGCGATAGCAGAGACCTGGAACAGCTCGTGGCCACTTTCAAAGGCACCCGCAGCGAACTGGCCAGGCACCTGGGCGTGAGTGAGCGCACGTTATACAGGCGGTTGAAAGAACAAGGCCTGGCCTGAACGTCATCGAGCCTGCACTGCCAATGACTGCCAGCCCCTGGCAGTTTGGCAGGTTTTATTCTCGCCAAACCAGGCAATGAGCTTCGTGCATCTCAGTAACTAATTGTTTTATCAGGATAAAAAATATATCCAGGCGTTGGCATGCGCCGTGCTAAAGCATGTCCCATGACTATTTCCGATAAACGATTGCGTCGCCATCTGCTCACAGCCGTGCTGATCAAACTGGTCGTGCTGACGGTGCTGTGGTGGCTGTTCATCAAGGATTCGCGCGTCAGCGTCGACTCGAACACCATCAGTGACAGGTTCGGCGTACCCACCTCGGCTCAAGGGGCAAGCAAGTGATCTCAGAACAACTGGTGGATCTGTCACGGCTGCAATTCGCAGCCACAGCGCTGTACCACTTTCTATTTGTACCGCTCACCGTGGGGATGGTGTGGCTGCTGGTCATCATGGAAAGCGTCTACGTGATGACAGGCAATGTCATCTGGAAAGACATGACTCGCTTCTGGGGCAAATTGTTCGGCATCAACTTCGCCTTGGGCGTGACCACCGGCATCACCTTGGAGTTTCAGTTCGGCACTAACTGGGCCTACTACTCGCATTACGTCGGGGACATCTTCGGGGCCCCGCTGGCCATCGAGGGTCTGATGGCGTTCTTCCTTGAGTCGACCATGATCGGCTTATTCTTCTTCGGTTGGGATCGCCTGAAGAAAGAACATCATTTGCTGGTCACGTTGTTGATGGCCATCGGTACCAACCTGTCGGCGCTGTGGATTCTGATCGCCAATGGCTGGATGCAGAACCCGGTGGGCTCGGAATTCAGTTACATCACCATGCGCATGGAAATGGTGGATTTCTGGGCCGTGGTCTTCAACCCGGTAGCGCAGGCCAAGTTTGTCCACACGGTGTCTGCCGGTTATGTCACCGGCTCGATGTTTGTGTTGTCGATTTCCAGTTGGTACTTGCTCAAGGGGCGTGATGTCGAGTTCGCCAAGCGCAGCTTTCGGGTGGCGGCCGCCTTCGGCCTGGCCTCTGTGCTGAGCGTCATCGTACTCGGGGATGAGTCGGGTTATACGGTGGGCGAGGCGCAGCAAACCAAGCTGGCGGCCATGGAGGCCATGTGGGAAACCAAACCCGCACCGGCGGGCCTGACGCTGGTGGCCAGCATTAATGAAGCCGAGTCCAGGAATAACTGGGAGTTCGATGTGCCGTGGGTGATGGGCTTGATCGGCACGCGCTCGGTCAGCAAGCAGATCCCAGGGATTCATGACATCAAAGCAAAAAACCGCGCGCGCATTCTGCGGGGCATTACCGCTGTCAATGCGCTTGAAGCGCTGCGCGCCGATCGCACCGATAAGGCCGCGTTCGATACCTTCGAAGCGTACAAGGCCGATCTGGGCTTTGGCCTGCTGCTTAAAAAGTACGTCGAGGATGTCAACCAGGCCACGCCGGCCATCATCGACAAGGCTGTGAACGATACCGTACCGCGGGTGACCCCGATGTTCTGGGGGTTCCGGATCATGGTCGGCCTGGGCTTTGCCATGCTCGTGCTTTTCGGGCTGGCATTCTGGAGCACCTTGAAATCCAGCGGCGCACATCATCGCGGGCTGCTGCGCTGGGCGCTCTGGATGCTGCCTGCGCCATGGCTTGCCTGCGAATTGGGCTGGTTCGTCGCCGAGTACGGCCGCCAACCCTGGACCATCTACGGTGTGTTGCCGACCCACATGAGCGTTTCCACCCTCAGCGTCGATAACCTGTATGGCTCTTTGGCTGGGTTCGTCGTTTTCTACACGGTGCTGCTGGCGGTGGAAATGTTCCTGATGGTCAAGTTCGCCCGCCAGGGCCCCGGCAGCCTCGGTACAGGTCGTTATGTCCACGACGCCAAGTTGAAGGAGCTTCACCATGCTTGATTACTTCACGCTCAAGATCATCTGGTGGGCGCTGGTCGGCGTCCTGCTCATAGGTTTCGCCATCATGGACGGCCACGACATGGGCGTCGGCTCACTGCTGCCGTTTGTCGGTCGCAATGACATGGAACGTCGCATCGTGATCAACACCGTGGGCCCGCACTGGGATGGCAATCAGGTCTGGTTCATTACGGCCGGCGGCGCCTTGTTCGCCGCATGGCCGGTGGTCTATGCCACGGCGTTCAGCGGGTTCTATTGGGCGATGATCCTGGTGCTCTGGGCGTTGTTCTTCCGCCCGGTGGGTTTCGACTACCGCAGCAAGATCCACAACCCGGTGTGGCGCAGTACCTGGGATTGGGGGCTTTTCGTGGGTGGGGCCGTGCCGCCGCTGGTGTTCGGCATCGCGTTTGGCAACTTGTTGCAGGGCGTACCGTTTCACTTCAATCAATACCTGGTGTCAACCTATACCGGCAGCTTCTGGCAATTGCTCAACCCTTTCGCGTTGCTGACCGGCCTGGTCAGCAGCGCCATGATTACGCTGCAGGGGGGCACCTACCTGGCCCATCGCACGGAGGGCGGCATCCAGTCCCGGGCGATAAAAGGCGCGGTAGGCGCTGCGATCGTACTGGTGTGTTCGTTCATCGCAGCGGGTATCTGGTTGCAATGGATCGAGGGTTATCGCATCACGTCGCTCGTCGATACCGCCGGGTTGCCTGACATTCTCGGCAAGTCGGTCGTGAGGGAGGCGGGGGCCTGGATGGCCAACTATGGTCGCTATCCTTGGCTGTGGCTGCTGCCCGCGCTTGGACTGGCCGGCGCAGCCGGTGCGGCGCTGTTGCTGATGAGGCGCCGTACCCTTTGCGCGTTCGTTGCGTCATCGCTTGCGGTGGTCGGTGTCATCGGTACGGCAGGGGTATCGATGTTCCCCTTTGTCATGCCGTCGTCATCGATGCCAGCGGCCAGTCTGACCGTGTGGGACAGTGTTTCCAGTCACCTGAGCCTGGCCATCATGTTCTGGGCCACGTTGTTCTTCATGCCGTTGATCGTGATCTATACCGGTTGGGCGTATCGCGTCATGCGCGGCAAGGTTACGGCCACCCAGATCAACGCCAACGAACACTCGGCGTACTAGTGTCGACAGAGGAGTGAAGCAATATGTGGTATTTCGCCTGGATGCTGGGAGTCGGTTTCGCACTGCTGCTGGCGATACTCAATGCGATGTGGGGCGAGAACGAGACCGGTCGAGCCATGAGCGACCGTGACGAGGCGCAGCCATGACGCTGAATGTCGCGGGTGTCCAGCCCACGTCACGGCTGCATCGCCTGAGCCTCGTCGTTGCGGTGACGATCATGTTGGCCTGCTCGCTCTACCCGCCACTGATGACGGCGCCGGACGGGAAAGCCGACCATGCCTTGGCAACGGCCTTGTTTATCGCCATGAGCGTGGCGTTTGTCAGGGGCGTGGGGTTCATTCCCCGCAGGCCTGTCTGGCGAAGGATGTTTTCAGGTTGGACCTGCCTGGTGGCTCTTGCGCTTGCCGGTGGGTTGAAGTTGTTGCACTGAAGCCTGATGAGAAGCCCGGCGATGGCCGGACGGTGATCAAGAAAACTCACCTGCCGACGCGGCAGGTGAGTAGGGCAGTCCTGGAGGCCGGCCTAGCGAGCTGGCGGGCTCATTTGCTGTTGTTGCATCATCTGCTCCATCATCATCTGTTGCATGCCCATGTACCTGTCCATCATGTACTGGTGCTGCTTCATCTGCTCAGGCGTCATCCGGGAATAGTGGCTGCCCATTTGTTTCCAGCCCATCATCGGGCCGTTCCCCTTCATGTGGCCGCCCATCATGCCTGCCCCGCAACACCCCATCATCCCATTCATCATCTGCATGCTTTGCCGCATCGTGGCCTGGTGATCTTGCATGAGCTTCTGGCGTTGCGCCGGATCGCTGGTGTTCTGGATCTGGGTCATCTGTTCCTGCATTTTTTTCAGGTTTTCCTGGGCCGTCGCCATCTGCTGGTCGAATTGCTCAACGCTCATTGACGGTGGGGGCGCCTTGGCGGCGTCGGTGGCTTGCTGGGCAAAGCTCAGCGTGGGGAAAAGCACCGCGGTCAGGGCGAGGGCGGCGAGTCTGGATGCGTTCATGATTCAGTTCCTTGCTGGCTGGTGGAGCGGGGAGTGGGATCGTCACGGTTGACGATCGGACTCGGTTAAACGCAGTCGAAGCTGTTTTTCAATTTCGATGATGGCGAACAGCGCAATGCCCACCGCGATGATCAGCAGTCCATCCATGAAGGGCACCGCTTGGGTCGCGAACACGGTTTGCAGCGGCGGCGCATAGGTGATGGCGAATTGAGCGACGGTCACCACCGCGATGGTCGCCCACACAACCTTCGTACCCCGAAGGCCCTTCCAGGTCAGTGACGTGCCGTAGAGATTGCGGATAAAGAACAGGTGGAAAATTTCCATCACGACCAAGGTGTTCACTGCCAGGGTGCGGGCCAGTTCGACGGAGTAGCCTCGGTCCAGGGCATAGGTAAAGATGCCGTAGACACCGCACAGGAACAGAATGGAAACGAGCACCATATGCCAGACCAATGCGCCGCTGATCAACGGCTCCTGTCGTGAGCGCGGTGGCCTGCGCATGGTGTTGTCTTCGGTTGGTTCGAACGCCAGCGCGATACCCAGCGTGATGGCGGTAATCAGGTTGATCCACAGGATCTGTATCGCCGTGACTGGCAATGTAAGGCCAAACAGCAGCGCGACAATGAGGGTCATTGTCTCGCCCGCGTTGGTGGGTAACGTCCAGCTCAGCACTTTCTTGATGTTGTCGTAGACCGTCCGGCCTTCACGCACAGCGGCCACGATGGAGGCGAAGTTATCGTCCGCCAGTACCAGGTCCGCGGCTTCCTTGGCCGCTTCACTGCCTTTGCAACCCATGGCGATGCCGGCATCTGCGCGTTTGAGCGCTGGCGCGTCGTTGACGCCGTCGCCGGTCATGGCTACGGTCATGCCGTTGAGTTGCAGCAACGTCACCAGCCGCAGCTTATGTTCGGGGCTGGTACGCGCGAAGATGTTCACTTGCTTGAGTGATTCCCTGAGGGTGGCATCGTTCATGGCGTCCAGGTCGCTGCCGGTCAGTACCTTGTCGGGGTTGTCCAGGCCGATCTGATCACCGATGGCGCAGGCGGTGCCGGCGTGATCCCCTGTGATCATCTTCACGACAATGCCGGCCGCCTGGCATTGCTTGATCGCCTGGATCGTTTCCGGGCGGGGCGGGTCGATCATCCCGACCAGGCCAAGCAAGGTCAGTGTTCCTTGCACATCGGCAAACTCCAGGATGGCGTGTTCGGGCGGGACGGATCTGACGGCGAGCGCCAACACGCGTTGGCCCTTGCGGGCGATGGCATTGGCCTGCGCGTGCCAATAGTCGGCATCGAGCGGGGCCGTTGCCCCCGTGTTGCTGCGCTGGTGCGTGCACATGGTCAGAATCTGCTCCGGCGCACCTTTGACATAAATGGCGGCTTGCCGGTCATGGTTGTGATGCAGCGTTGCCATGAAACGGTGTTTGGCGTCGAACGGAATGGCATCGGTGCGGGCCCAAGTGCCGCGTTCCTCTTCGCCGTTGATGCCGGCCTTGGCGCAAAAAACCAGCAATGCACCCTCCATGGGGTCCCCTTCGACTTTCCAGGTGTCTTCGTGCTGCCTCAAGCGTGCGTCATTGCAAAGGCTCGTCGCGCGCCCCAGTTCGGCCAGCACCGGGTGGTGGGAGGTGTCGATCAATTGATCGGCAAGGTTCATGTTGCCCGAAGGCTGGTAGCCGACACCGTCGACGGTGAAGGTCAGGTCACGGGTGACGACGGATGCCACCATCATCTCGTTACGGGTGAGGGTGCCGGTCTTGTCCGTGCAGATGACCGATACCGAGCCCAGGGTTTCGATGGCCGGCAGGCGCCGAACGATGGCGTTGCGATGGGCCATCGCCCGCACGCCCACCGCCAGGGTGATGGTGAGCACGGCGGGCAATCCCTCGGGTATGGCTGCGACCGACATGCCCACCACGACCATGAATATCTCGGTGAAGACGTAATGCCCGACAAAGTGGCCATAAGCGAGTAGCAGACCGGCGATCAGCAAAATCAATAGCGTCAGCCAGCGGGCGAAGACATCCATTTGCTTTATCAGGGGCGTCGTCAGCGGCTCCACTGCCGACAGCAGGTTGCTGATGCGCCCGATTTCAGTCGATGTCGCGGTGGCGACAACGACCCCTGTCGCTTGTCCGCAGGTCACCAGGGTGCCACTGAAGGCCATGCAGGCACGATCACCCAGGGCCGCTTCGATGCGCACCGGCTCGGTATTTTTTTCGGCCGGTGCGGATTCTCCGGTCAGGATGGCTTCCTGGACCTGGAGCCGGTTGGCATGCAGCAGGCGCAGATCCGCCGGGACCTTGTCGCCGGCCTCCAGCAAGACGATATCGCCGGGCACCAGTTCCTCGCCTGCGATGCCCAGGCGTTCGCCGGCACGTATCACCGTTGCCCGGGGCGCGAGCATGTTGCGGATGGCGTCCATGGCCTGTTCGGCCTTGCCTTCCTGGACATAGCCAATGATCGCATTGGCCATCACGACAGCGAGAATGACCACCGTGTCCCACAGGTGTTGCAGCGCAGCGGTGATTGCAGCGCAACCCAGCAGCACATAAATCAGGATGTTATGAAATTGCAGCAGAAATCGCCGCCACGCTGGCCGTCGGGCTGACGCCGACAACCGGTTGAAACCCGTACGCTCAAGCCGGGCCTGGACTTCGGCGATGTCCAGCCCGGCTTGCTCATCGACATCAAGGTGTTTGAGCGCCTGTTCGGCGGGCAACGTGTACCAGGCCAGGCCCTGCGAGGGCGTTGTCGGGTGCGCCGCTGGTAGGTTGCTCGGTCGGTTCATCAGCCGCGTTCCTGTGGATACGGAGCGGTTGTTCTACAGGCCATCGGCACAGGACTGCCCTCAGCCCATCTGCTGCGGCGCAATCACCCACAAGCTGCAGGGCAGCTTGTACAGCAGGCCTTCGACGGTGCTGCCGATCAGCTTGTCCAGGCTGCCGTAGCGCACGCGCCCCATGACGATGACATCAATGTCATGGGACGCGGCGTAGCTCGCCAGCACCTTGGCCGGGTCACCCATGATCATGCGTCGCTGGTCCGCGGCGATGCCATTGCGTTCGGCCAGTGCATTGAAGGCGGCGCCCTGGGACTCGTAGAGCTGGCGGGCCAGGGTCGAGGAGAAGAACATCGAACCGTTGCCGAAACCGTATTCAGCGGCGGTAATGGACGAAAGGTCATAGGCGTAGATGACTTCCAGCGTCGCGTCGCAGCGGGTGGCCAGCTTGTTGGCTTCGCTCAGGATCCGATCATTGAGGCCTTCGTAGCGTCCGTCCTGATGGAACGGGTCGATGGCGGCCAGGATCTTGCGCGGGCGGGCGTGGGCGACCTTGTTGACGAAGTGCAGCGGGACCTCGCATTCGCGCAGCAGATGCACGTCCAGCGGCGTGAACATCAGTCGGGAAAACCACGACTCAGGGTCCACCGACTTGATCAGCGCAGCCATCGGCGCTTCCTTGAGGTGGACCAGGATTTCCTGCAAGGGGCGCTCGACCCACGTCACTTCTGTCGTGACCTCAATGCCGAGGTTGCGCAGGGGCCTGGCCTGTTCCTCCAGCCACTGCCGGTGGCGCTCGATGTAGCCCAGGCGCATCTGCTCCAGCGCCTGCTCGTTGACCAGGCCCGCCGTGGCCAGGCCTTCGAGGTAGTCAAACGCGACAATATGCAGCGCCGCGCCTTCGGCCCTGGCCAGTGCGGCGGCCCGGTCGAACGCCGGGCTGTGTTCCATCAGGGGCGAGACGACCAGCATCAATCGTGATTGCGTAGACATGACAAACCTCCCGGGCAAGGACCTGTTGGCGCCGGGCGACGTTTCGCGCGGCGTGGTGTCTGTCATCGATCATGAACGTCATGGAGGCCGGTAACTTGATTTGCATCAAACACGCTTCAAAGCGTTGCATCGAAGGCGGCAACGGCGCGGCAATCGCGCTATGTTTGAGCATGATCAGTCGCCCCAGGGCACGAGCGCAGCCGGCTCGGCCCTCTGGATTGAGTGACAACCGCAGACAGTGCCAGAGAGCCGAACCATGACTGAAAGCCTGGCCTTCGCCAATGCCGCCGCCGCGCTGGGAATCGGCCTGTTGGTGGGGCTTGAGCGCGAACGACGCAAAGGCGAGGGCGACCGGCGCGACTTCGCCGGCCTGCGTACCTTCGCCATCACGTCCGTGCTCGGCTACCTGGCGGTCCAGGCGGGCGGTCCCTTGTTGCTGGGGGGCGTGACGCTCGCCCTGGGCGCATTGGTCACCGTGGCCTATTGGCGAAACCTCGACAAGGATCCGGGGATCACCAGCGAGGTGGCCTTGTTCGCAGTATTGGCACTGGGCGCGCTCTGTGCGAGCGCCCCAGGCCTGGCGACCTCGATTGGGGTGGTGATGGCCGGGCTGCTCGCCAGCCGCCAGACGTTGCACCACTTTGCCCGCAACCAATTGACGGCCACCGAGATGCGCGATGGCCTGGTGCTGTTGATCGCCGCGCTGGTCGTGCTCCCGCTGGCACCGGATCGATTCCTCGGGCCTTATGACGCCATCAACTTGCGCAACCTGTGCACCCTCACTGTCATGCTGATGGCGGTGGGTGCGCTGGGGCATGTCGCGGTTCGAACCCTGGGGACCCGCTATGGCTACGCCCTCAGTGCGATTGCCTCGGGGTTTGCTTCTGCCACGGCGACTGTCGCGACCATGGGCGGTATCGCGGCCAAAGAGCCGATCAATCTCAAGGTGGTGAGCGCTGCGGCGATGTTATCCAATCTGGCGACGGTGACTCAAATGGGCCTGATTCTCGCAGCCGTGGACCCCGCGCTGCTGCGTTGGATGTGGGGGCCGTTGGTGTGCGGGATGCTGATGGTATTGCTCTATGCCGGCGTGCTGATGTTTCCCCGGCCAAGGGCGCGGGCCGATGAAACCATCAAGCACAGCGGCGCCTTCAGCCTCAAACTGGCGATGACGATGGTCCTGGCGATGGCCGCTATCACCGTCCTCTCGTCGGCGATGCTCGATGTGTTTGGCCAGGCCGGGGTGACCGTCACCGCGATTTTCAGCGGGTTGCTCGACGCCCATGCCTCGACGGCCTCCATCGCTTCCCTGGCCAAGGGCGGGTTGTTGCCCTTCGACGGCGTCGCCGTACCGGTGCTGATGGCGCTGAGCAGCAACTCCCTGAGCAAATGCGTCGTCGCCTGGCTCAGTGGCGGGCGAAGGTTCGCCGGGTATGTGATTCCCGGCCAGGTGCTGGTCACGCTGGCGATGTGGGCAGGGCTGTTGCTCCCGAGTTTGTCAGCCTGAATGATGGCTGTTTGATGAAGATCAAGTCCTGTCTCGGGCAGGCGTCCATTCTGGAAACCTCAATCCTTTAAGTGGCTGTCGCCACGTGCCGAGGTGTTCCATGTCCCAGACTCAACGTTTATTGCTAGTGGCGCCTGACGCCATGATCCGTACGCCGGCGTTCGACCGCGCCACCGAGTTGGCCCTGGCGCTGGACCTGCCCCTGCACATTGTGGCGTTCGACTACCTGGAGTTGCTCTCGGTGGCCGGCCTGTTCGCCCCGGAACAGGTCAAGCAAGCGCGTGAGGGCTATCTGGAAACCCATCGGCATTGGCTGTGGCAACAGGCCGAACTGGCACGTCGGCACGGCGTCGAGGTGACCTGCGAGGTGGTGTGGAGCAAGGATGCCTTCCAAGCCTTGCAGCAATACGTCAAGGAGATGCCGATGGCGTTGATCATCAAGGACGCGCAGCCGGAACCGGCGATGAAACGGGTGTTTTTCACGCCCCTGGACTGGCGCTTGCTGCGCGACTGTCCGGTGCCGGTGCATCTGGTCACGGACGCTCGTAACCCACGGCCTCGGCGGGTCCTGGCGATTGTCGATGTGCTGCGCAGCGAGGAGCAGGACCTGGTGTTCAACGACCGGATCGTCGACGCCGCGGTCAAACTGGCGGAACAATGCAACGCCCAGGTCGAGTTGCTGCACGCCTTCGATTGGACGGCTGTCTACGCCTCGGATATGGGCATTGGTGCGCTGCCCCTGGCCACCGGGCTCTATGAAGCGTTGGGCCAGGCACAGCATGAGGTGTTCGAGTCCCTGGCCGAGCGCCACGGGGTCGCACCGCAGCAGTGCCACTTCATCGAAGGGGCGCCGCTGAACAGCATTTGCACGTTCGCCACCGATCACCAGATCGATGTCATCGTCATGGGCACCACGGCGCATCATGGCCTGGACAAGCGCCTGGGCACCACCGCTGAGTTCCTGCTGCAACGGGCGCCCTGCAGCGTATTGGCGATCAAGCCGCAAGCGTGATTGGCGCAACGCTGCGCGAGGCCATGCCAAGGCCTCGCGCCGCGTCCGGGATCAAAGGTAGAGCCGGTGGATGACCTGCCGGGTATCGTCGGGATCGCTGCGGGTTTCAAAACCCAGGCTATGGGCCAAGTCCCGCATCGGGGCATTGCTGGCCGCATCGACGGAGTACATCTGGCGATAGCCGTTTTTACGCGCGGTGTCGATCAGGTGCTCCATCAACAACGTCCCCAGTCCCAGGTGTTGCCAAGGGTCGGCGACCGTCACCGCACACTCGCATTCGTGTTCCTGGGTCGCGCAATAGCGGCTGACACCGATCTCGATCAACTCGCCGTTGTCATGGACCAGGGCGATGTAGGCCATGCGCGTCTTGCAGTCGACGTCCATCAAATTGTCGAGCAGCGCCGCGCCCGGCTCATTGATCTGCGCCAGAAAGCGCATGTGCCGGGACTCCGGTGACAGGCGCATGATGAAGTCGTATTCGCGCTGGCGATCCTGCTCCCTGAGCGGGCGGATCAAGACATGCCGGCCGTCCTTGAGTGCCTGGATCCAGTGTTTGCCACTGATGCTGGCATACAGGGCAGCGGCGCGTTCGTTGTGGTCTTTGACAGTGAGCATGGTGCGATCCTCCCTCGGATGTGCACGTGCGGTGCGATAAAAAGCTACGCATTCGGTACTGTTCTACGCCCGCCACGGCGATCGATTCTGATCTGGATCAGTGCCCGCGTATCCGCCCGTCGATTGCCCGGCCTTTGATTCAGATCAAACCGTCCGGGGCCTTGATGGGCGCACGCTGAAGATCGCTCCGGAAAGGCCGGTGCAAGGTTCTGGATTTCGTGTGGGTAATCCGATGGAGGTGTGCGATGGGGCAATACCAGCGTCTGCTATTGATCGTCGAACCTGATCTGCACCCCTCCGCAGCGATGCGCAGGGCCTGTGCCCTGGCCCGGGCCAGCGGCGCCGCACTGCACTTGTGCGCGTTCGTCCAACCGCCGGCGCGCACCCACTTATGGGGTGAAAAAATCGATGAGGCGGGTGTGCAGCGCTATCTGCACCGCTACCGTCGCTGGATGGTGGAGGAGGCGGCGCTGCTCAAGGAGGAAGGCCTGGACGTGACGACTCACGTGGTATGGACGCTCCATCCGTTGCTGGACATCCTGCGCTATGTCGAGCAGTTCCAGCCTGACCTGCTGATCAAGGACGTTACCCTCGAACCTTTGCTCAAGCGCGTGTTCGCAACGCCGCTGGACTGTCATCTGTTGCGCGACTGTCCGGTGCCGGTGCATCTGGTCAACCAGGCGGTGCATGGCTTGCCGCACCGGGTCGTGGCGGCGGTGGACCCTTCGGACCCCGAGGCCAATGCCTTGAACGAGCACATCGTCCAGACTGCTGCCGCGATGGCCCGGCAATGCGATGCCTCGCTTCATCTGTTGTACGCCTGCGACCTGTCGCCGGCCTTCAACGGCGAAGCCTCGTTGCTGGCCGGGGCTTGGGATGACGACTTTGCCGACGCCCTGCGCGAATCGCTGCATGCGGCGTTTATCAGCCTGGCCGGGCGCTGTGGCGTACCGGCGGAGCGTCGGCACTTCGTCGTTGGCCTGCCAGTGCCGGTTATCCAGGAATTCGTCGACGAATTCGAGGCCGACGTGGTGGTGATGGGCACTGTGCACCGCGCCGGTCTTGAGCGTTTGATTGGCAGCACGACAGAACGGGCCTTGTACTCGGTGCCGGGCAGTGTGCTGGCGGTCAAGGGATGAGCACGATGGCCCCGTTGACCTGTCCGCTCCTCAGGTGTTCCAGCGCTTGGTTGGCTTGGACCAATGGGTAGCAGGTCACGTTGCAATGCACGGGTGTGCGCTGGAGCTGTTCGAAAAACGCCAGGCCGTCCGCGCGGGTCAGATTGGCCACTGAGCGCACGCTGCGTTCCTGCCACAACAGGCGATAGGGGAAGGCAGGGATGTCGCTCATGTGAATGCCGGCGCACACCACGCAACCGCCTTTGGCGGTGGCTTGCAAGGCCAGCGGCACCAGTTCGCCGACGGGGGCGAAGATCAGGCTGGCGTCCAGCAGATGGGGCGGGAGCTGATCCGATGCCCCGGCCCAGGTCGCGCCCAGCGAACGGGCATAGGCCTGGCCGAGGTCGTCACCGGGCCGAGTGAAGGCATAGACTTCCTGGCCCCGGCCCACGGCGACCTGGATCGCCAGGTGCGCAGCGGCGCCGAAGCCATAAAGGCCCAAGTGAGGGGCGCTTTGCGCCATCTGCAAGGCCCGGAAACCGATCAGCCCTGCACACAGCAGAGGCGCGGCTTCGGCGGCCTCAAGCGTATCGGGGAGGGGGAAGCAGAATCGCGCATCGGCGACGGTGTAGTCGGCATAGCCGCCGTCCAGCTGGCAGCCAGTGAACAGTGCCTGGTCGCAGAGGTTCTCCCGGCCCGAGCGGCAGAACTCACACACGCCACACGTCCACCCCAGCCAGGGCACGCCCACCCGTCGGCCGATCCAGTCCGGGGCCACCTGCGCGCCGACGGCGGTGACCTCACCGACGATCTCGTGGCCCGGCACCCGAGGCAATCGAGCCTGGGGCAGTTCACCGTCGAACAGATGCAAGTCGGTGCGGCACACACCGCAGGCTTGCACCTTGATCAGCAGTTGCCCGGCGGTAGGCGTCGGTTGAGGGCGTTCTTCCAGTCGCAAGGGCTGGCCAATCGTGTGCAGGACCATGGCGCGCATGAGCATTCTCCTGTGTGAGCGGGCGCTCGCCATGCCAGTGAGCGGCGCCAGGGCATCAAGCAATCACCTTGTATGACCTTAGCGTCCCTGGTTCTGATGTAAATCAAGTCACCCTTATTCCCGCGTTCCAGAATCAGGCATGGCAACCCTGTGTTTTTGCGGAGGACGTGATGAGCGATTTTCTCAGCCCCGACCAACTGGAAGGTATTGACGCCTACTGGCGTGCGTCCAATTACCTGGCCGTAGGTCAGATCTACCTCAAGGACAACCCGTTGTTGCGCAAACCACTGCAACAGGAGCACGTCAAACCTCGCTTGCTGGGCCACTGGGGCACGACGCCTGGGCTGAATCTGATTTACGTGCACCTCAATCACCTGATCAAGACCCGTGACCTGAACATGATCCTGATCACCGGCCCCGGTCATGGCGGCCCGGCCATCGTCGCCCAGAGCTACCTGGAGGGTAGCTTCACCCAGTGTTATCCCTCGGTGGAGCAGAACGAAAACGGAATGTTGCGCCTGTTCCGGCAGTTTTCCTGGCCTTATGGCTTATCCAGCCATGTCTCGGCGCAGATTCCCGGCTCCATCCATGAAGGTGGGGAGTTGGGGTATTCCCTGGCCCATGCCTATGGCGCGGCGTTCGACAACCCTGACCTGATCGTGGCCTGCGTCATCGGCGACGGTGAGGCGGAAACCGGGACGTTGGCGGCGAGCTGGCATTCCAATAAATTCCTCAACCCCAGGCGTGACGGCGCCGTACTGCCCATTCTTCATCTCAACGGTTTCAAGATCGCCAACCCCACGCTGCTTTCGCGCATCAGTGAAGACGAGCTGTCGGCGCTGATGTATGGCTACGGCTACGATCCTTATTTTGTCGAAGGCGACGACCCGCAAGCGGTGCACCAACAGCTGGCCAGGACCCTGGACGGCATGTTGCTCAAGATTCGCGAAATCCAGCGCATGGCCCGCGCGGATTCGTCGGGACGTACCCTGGAACGCCAGCTCTGGCCGATGCTGGTGCTGCGCACGCCCAAGGGTTGGACCGGTCCGAAATTCGTCGATGGCCAGCAGGTCGAAGGCACCTGGCGCGCCCATCAGGTGCCGCTAAGCCACTTCGAGCTGCCCGTGCATTTGACGCAACTGGAACAATGGCTCCAGAGCTACCGTCCGCAGGAGTTGTTCGACGACAACGGTGCGTTGCTGCCGGACATTGCCGCGTTGGCGCCGACGGGACATCGGCGCCTGGGCGCCAATCCTCATGCCAATGGCGGCGTGCTGCTCAAACCCTTGGAACTGCCCAGGTTCACCGATTACGCCGTGCAATTCAGCGCGCCCGGCAGCGTGCAGGCAGAGGCCACCCGGGTGTTGGGTGGTTTTGTGCGCGATGTGATGAAGCACAACCTGGGGGCAGCCAATTTCCGCCTGTTCGGCCCCGACGAAACCGCCTCCAATCGCCTTGATGCGGTGTACGAGGTCAGTGGTAAAGCCTGGATGGCGGCCCTGGAGACGGGCGATACGAACCTGGCGTGCGACGGCCGGGTGATGGAAATCCTCAGCGAGCAAGTGTGTGAAGGCTGGCTGGAGGGGTATCTGCTGACGGGGCGGCATGGGCTGTTTTCCTGCTATGAGGCATTCATCCACATCGTCGATTCGATGTTCAATCAGCACGCCAAATGGCTCAAGACCGCTGCCCAGATCCCGTGGCGCGCCTCGATTGCTTCGCTCAATTACCTGCTCACGTCCCATGTCTGGCGACAGGACCACAATGGCTTTTCCCATCAGGACCCGGGGTTCATCGACCTGGTGGCGAACAAGAGCGCCGACGTGGTGCGCATCTACCTGCCAGCGGACGCCAATTGCCTGTTGTCCGTGGCCGATCACTGCCTCAAGAGCCGCGATTACATCAATGTGATCGTGGCCGGCAAACAGCCGGAATGGCAATGGCTGGACATCGATTCGGCCGTTCGGCACTGCTCGGTCGGGATCGGTCGCTGGGCCTTTGCCTGCAACAACGACGAAGACCCGGACGTGGTGATGGCCTGTGCCGGTGACGTGCCAACGTTGGAAACCCTGGCCGCTGTCACGCTGCTGCGTGAATACGTGCCCGACCTGCGGGTGCGGGTGGTGAATGTCGTCGACCTGCTGGCCCTGCAACCGCCGCAACAGCATGCCCACGGGTTGCCGGACGCCGAGTTCGATGGGTTGTTTACCGTGGACAAGCCAGTGATTTTCGCCTTCCACGGCTATCCGTCGCTGATCCATCGGCTGGTCTACAAGCGTCACAACCACGATAACTTCCATGTCCGCGGTTTCATGGAGGAGGGCGCCACCACTACGCCGTTCGACATGACGGTCATCAATCACCTGGATCGCTACCAGCTGGCGCTCGATGTCATCCAGCGCGTGCCACGGTTGCAGCCGCTGGTGGACAGCGCTCGGGATCGCTACTGGGCAACCATGGAAAAGCATCAGCTGTACCTCATCGAGCATGGGCAGGACATGCCTGAAGTCTTGAACTGGCGCTGGACGCCGACGCCGCAATGACGGCCAACATGCCTCATGGCATCGACGCTGCGCCGTGGCGTTCGAGCCCGACTTTGGAGACCCATCATGAGCCAGTACCAACGCCTGTTGCTGATCCTCAACCCGGCACAACGCCATTCACCCGCCCTGCATCACGCCGCGGCCCTGGCGGCGGCCAGTGGGGCGCACTTGCATGTCACCGCCTTGATTCCCTCGCTGGACATTCTTTCGCTGCTCGAAGAGGGGCCTCGTGAGGAAGCGCGGCAGAACTATCTCCAGGACCATCGTCATTGGTTGGAGGATGAGGCGGACAAGTTGCGCCGCCGTGGCCTGCGGGTCACCACTGAGGTGGAATGGGCCCAGAAGATGGGCAAGCAGATCCTGCAACACGTTACGCAGATCCAGCCGGACTTGCTGATCAAGCAGGTACAACACGAGCCCATGCTCAAGCGGGCATTTTTCACCCCGCTGGACTGGCAACTGCTGCGCAACTGTCCTGTTCCGATGTACCTGGTGGGGGCCACCGGTCATGCGCTGCCGCGCACAGTGGTCGCGGCGGTGGACCCTTCCAGTGCGTTTGCCCAGAACAGCGGGCTGAATGACCGGATCATCCGCCAGGCCATGGGGCTGGCCTTGCAGTGCGACGCCGAGCTGCATCTGGTTCACGCCTATGAGGTGTCGTCAGTCTATCTGGGGGATGCGGGTGGTGGCGGCCTGTCGCTGTCGCAGCTCAGCAAGGAACTGCGCAGGAGCCTGGAAAAAACCTTCCTGGAACTGGCGAACCTGTTTGGTGTGCCGGCCGAGCGCAGGCATTTTCTACTGGGGCATCCGGTCTCGGCCCTGAGTGAATTTGCCCTGGAGCATGAAGTGGACGTGATCGTCATGGGGCGATTCCAGCACGACGATCTGTATGGGCTACTGGGCAGCACGACCGAGCACATCCTGTACCAGGTGTCGTGCAGTGTTCTGGCGGTGTGATGAATCGGACTTGACCGCTGGGTTGTTGACAAAGATCAACGGCAACGAGGTCAAACAATGTGACCAATAGGCTTATGATCGATTGTCCAGGAGCACCGCCATGCGCATGACATTTCTCGGGGCCGCCGGTACGGTCACCGGCAGCAAGTACCTGCTGGAACACGACGATCAGCGCATCCTGATCGATTGCGGCCTGTTCCAGGGCTACAAGCAGTTGCGCCTGCACAACTGGGACCCCTTCGAGCTGCCGATGCGTGACCTGGATGCGATCGTACTGACCCACGCTCACCTGGACCACAGCGGCTACCTGCCGGTGCTGGTGCGTAATGGCTATCGCGGCCCCGTCTATGCAACGCCGGCGACCTGCGAGCTGGTGAAGATCCTGCTGCGCGACAGCGCTCGCTTGCAGGAAGAAGAAGCCGAATACGCCAACCGCAAGGGGTTTTCCAAACATGCGCCGGCCTTCCCGCTGTACACCCGTGAACACGCTGAACGAGCGCTGAAACTGCTGCGCCCGATTGCATTCGAACACCCGGTGGAGATCGCCCGGGGGATCACCATCTTGCTGCGTCGCGCCGGGCACATCCTCGGTGCCGCGACGGTACAGGTCCAGGCTGGTGGGGTGACGCTGGTGTGTTCCGGGGACTTGGGGCGACCCGAGGATCCGGTGATGTTCGCGCCGAAAGTCATCGAGCAGGCGGATGTCCTGCTGGTGGAGTCGACCTACGGCGACCGTCGACACCCACACGAGTCGCCGGAAGATCAATTGGCTGAGGTGATCACTCGCACCGCGCTGCGCCGTGGCATCACGTTGGTGCCCTCGTTCACGGTTGGCCGTGCCCAGTTGCTGATGTACCACCTGTACCGCCTGAAACAACGCCGGGAGATCCCCGATATCCCGATCTACCTCAACAGCCCCATGGCCATCGACGTCACCCGGTTGTACCAGCGCTTTGGTGACGAGCATCGTCTCTCCAGGGAAGAGTGCGAAGGCATGTGCCACATCGCCCATCCTGTGCGCTCGGTCAAGGACTCCATGGCCCTGGACCTGCAACGTACTCCGGCGGTGATCATCGCCGCCAGTGGCATGGCCACCGGCGGGCGCGTGCTGCACCACCTCAAGAGCCTGGCGCCCAACCCCATCAACACCTTGCTGATGCCCGGTTTCCAGGCTGGCGGTACGCGAGGTGCGAGAATTGTGGCGGGTGAGCCTGCGGTGCGCATCCATGGCAAGGACGTGCCGATCAATGCCGAAGTGGTGCCCATGCAAACGCTCTCGGCCCATGCCGATGCCGACGAAATCATGCAATGGCTGCGCGGCTTCAAGACACCACCCCGGCACACCTATGTCGTGCATGGCGAACCCAATGCGTCCGACGTCTTGCGCCATCGCATTGGCGACGAACTGGGGTGGTCGGTGTCGGTGCCGGAGTACCGCGATAGCGTCGAACTCTGAACGACCGCCTTGGCGAGCAAGGGGATTTTCTGTGCCCACCGGATTTGTGCGCGCCACGCTCCAGAGTGGGAGCCAGCCTGCTCGCGAAGGGGCCGGCCGCGTCAACGACGCATTCGGCCTGAAATAAGCACAGGCGTGAAAAAGCCCCTCGTCGTTGGCCGGCGAGGGGCAGGGTTCAAAGCGATCAGTCGGCCTTGATCGGCACGACCTTTTCCGCTTTCAGTGCTTCCGGTTTTTTTGGCAGTGTCAGCGTCAGCAGGCCTTTGCTGAACTGGGCTTCGATCTTGTCGCTGTCGACGCCTTTTGGCAGGTTGAACACGCGTTCGAAGGAGCCGTAATGGCGCTCGGACAGGTGATAACCCTTTCTTTTTTCTTCCTTGGTGTCTTTTTTCTCCCCCTTGATGATCAGGTTGCCGTTGGCCAGACGGATTTCGATGTCTTTCTGATCCATGCCGGGCAACTCGGCGGTGATTTCAAAGCTCTTTTCCTTCTCGCTGATGTCAACGGCCGGCAGGCTGCTCATGGAGAACTCGCGACGCCAGAAGGGCTCGACATCGAACAATCCGCGACTGAAAGGAGAAAGCGCTGTGCCCCGATTGAAGTCATCGAACAGGCGATCCACCTGCTGGCGGAGCTTTTCAAATGGATGCCTGAGGTCAGTCTTGGCGGGATGCGGAGCGTTGTCTTCGGTTTTGACCGGCATCTTTTTCACTGAATTGGACATTTGATTTTCCTCTTGGGTGATGTTCGGGCGGGTACCTGAACAGATGACCAGATACCGTTGCCGAACGGGTCAATGCACGCTTGCGAACTTACAAAGACAGTTGGCCGGACCAGAGCATCCAGCCGGCGAAGATCGCCGCCGCCCAGATCACCAGCAGCAGGCCCCAGCCAAAACCAGTGAGGGCCCGGCCCGTCCTGGCCCGTTGAGCGCTCAGGTAGATCAGCGAGCCGGGCGCATAGAGCAGGGCACTCAGCAGCATGTAGCGGGGGCCGGCGGCGTAGAGCAGCCAGACGCAATAGCCCGTCGCGACCACAGCGATGGCCATGTCGCGCAGTTGCAGGCCGCGATGGCCGGCGTAGGTCTGGCCTTGCCAGGTCATTTTCAGTGCATACAGGCCACTGAACAGGTAGGGCAGCAGGATCATCGAGGTGGCAAGAGAAATCAGCGCCAGGTAGCTGGCACTCGAATACAGGGTCAGCAACAGGAACAATTGGATGCAGCCGTTGGTGATCCACAACGCGTTGGCCGGTGCGCCGTGTTGGTTTTCCGTGGCCAGCAGGCGCGGCATGACCTTTTCCTTGGCCGGGGTGAACACCGATTCGGCTGCCAACAGCGTCCAGGCCAGCAGCGCGCCGCCCACCGACACAATCAGGCCAATACTGATCAGCACCGCGCCCCAAGGCCCGGCTACCGCTTCCAGTACACCGGCCATGGAAGGGTTCTTCAGCGCCGCCAGTTCGGGCTGTCTGAGGATGCCCAAGGACAATAGGGAAACGGCGATCAGCAGCATCAATGTCAGGATGAAGCCAATCACCGTGGCGCGGCCGACGTCGGCCCGTTCGGCGGCCCGGGCGGAGAATACGTTGGCGCCTTCAATACCGATGAACACCCAGACCGTCACCAACATGGTGCTCTTGACCTGGTCCAGCGTACTGCCCAGCGCCGGCGTGCCCCAGAAATCCACCATGAAGGTGTCCTTGGAGAATGCGGCAATGACCAGCCCGATGAACAACAGCAACGGCAGCACCTTGGCGATCGTCGTCAGGGCGTTGGCCTTGGCGGCGGTGCGCATCCCGCGCAGGATCATCCAATGCAATGCCCACAGCACCACGGACGCGCCGATGATCGCGGCTTTGTTATTGCCTTCGCCAAACACGGGGAAAAAGTAGCTGAGCGCAGCGAACAGAATCACCAGGTAGCTGACATTGCCGATCCAGGCGCTGATCCAATAGCCCCACGCCGAATTGAAACCGAGGAATTCGCCACCCAGGGCACGGGCGTAGGCAAACACACCGTTGTCCAGTTCCGGTTGGCGGTTGGAGAGAGTCTGGTAGACCAGGGCCAGCGAGAGCATGCCCACCCCGGTGATGAGCCAGCCGATCAGGATCGCTCCGGCACCGGCGCTGGCTGCCATGTTCTGGGGCAGGCTGAAGATGCCGCTGCCGATCATCGAACCGACGACCAGAGCGATCAACAAACTCAGCGACAGGCGTCTGGGCTCGACCTTTCGCAAACTGCCGGCCAAAGGGTGAGGTGTGACGGTCGGGATGACCGGTTCTGTACCTTGCAGGTGCGTTGCCATGATCAAAGCCTCCATGAGACGGGAGGTTCGGTAACCTTCGTCGATGCAAAGGTTCGAACGCTGAGTCTTAATCTCGGCTTGAAGGCGTGGAGGGGTATTGACGTAGATCAGATGTCATGCAGAGCAGGCATCACAGTTCCGCATGACGATGACAACCGGCGACTTTTTGCTTGAGGCCGGGCAAGTCCAGAATCGTGACATTGCGCCCATGCATGTCCACCAGTTCCTCCTGGCGCAGGTGGGCGATGCCCCGGCAGATGGTTTCCAGGCGCAGGCCCAGGTAGGAGCCGATGGCTTCGCGGCTCATGCGCAGCACGAATTCCCTGGAGGAATAACCTCGCATGTTAAGCCGCTGGGACAGGTTCAATAGAAACGCCGCCAGGCGTTCGTCGGCGTTCATGTTGCCGAGCATCAACAGCATGCCGTGGTCGCGCACGATTTCCTGGCTCAGGAGTTTGTTCAGGTTGTGCTGCAACGACGGTAAGTCGTGGGCCAGTTTTTCCAGGAGGTTGAAGGGTAGCGGGCAGACTTCGCTGTCTTCCAGGGCAATGGCATTACAGGCGTAGCGATCGGTGCTGATGGCGTCCAGGCCAAGCATTTCGCCTTGCATCTGGAAACCGGTGACCTGTTCGCGACCGTCTACCGAAAGGACGCTGGTCTTGAAGAAACCCAATCGCACCGCATACAACGAGCGCAGCGGGTCGCCGGTGCGATACAGCGCTGCGCCTTTCTTGACCTTCACTCGCTGGGCGATCAGGGTGTCGAGGCGCTCGACTTCACCGCCCGTCAGGCCAATGGGCAGGCACAGCTCAAGCACGCTGCAGTTCGAGCAAGCGGTCTTGAGAGCATGCACGTGCAGAAGTCGCGGTTCGGACTCGGCCATGGGGAAAATTTCCTATAGTTGGGGCAAGCATAGAACAACAACTCAGCCGTGCCTGTTTTTTGTCACCTAAAGCCATACCGGCTATCGATAGACGCAGAACGGGTACAAAGGATGGGGGTGCAAACCTTCACTATGGGACTTGTAGATGACGCTATTGCGTCGTGGGTGGGCGTACAGGGGGGGGCGTTGGATTCGTTCACGCCGTGACCGATCGATCAACGGCCAGGCGCTGTCAAACCAGTCGCAAAGCCAGCGCAGCGCGTTTGAGTGGCAGGAGCGGGGCAAACTCTTCAGGTGTCAGGGTTTCCTTTTCCACCAGCAGATGGGCCCCGGCGTCGAGGTCTTCCCGATGGCTTTCCAGCAGTGTCCTGGCGCGTTGATAGGCTTCAGCGAGCAAGGCGCGGATACCCAGGTCGACTTCCCTGGCGGTTTGTTCCGAGTAGTCCTTGTCACCCATTTCCGTGCGCTCGCCCAGGTAACTGGCACTTTTGCGTTCCAGCACCGCCAGGCCCAGCTCTGTGCTCATGCCAAAGCGGGTGATCAACTGTCGGGCGATGTCCGTGGCGTGGGCCAGGTCATCGGCGGCCCCGGTCGAGACTTGGCCGTAGGCAAGGCATTCGGCGGCACGTCCCGCCATCAGCACGACCATGCGGTCCTTGAGCATCTGGCAACTGACGAGAAAATGATCTTCCGTCGGTCGCTGCAGGGTATAGCCCAGCGAGCCAATGGCGCGCGGCACGATCGATACCTTATGGACCGGGTCCATGTCCGGGAGGTTGCTGGCCGCCAACGCATGCCCCATTTCGTGGTAGGCCACCACTTGGCGTTCATCGGGATGTAACAGGCTGCTCTTGCGTTCGATCCCGGCAACGATGCGCTCCACGGCCGCGGTGAAATCGTCGAGGCTGACCGTTTCGGCACCGCGTCGAGTGGCGATGATGGCGGCCTCGTTGACCAGGTTGGCCAGGTCTGCGCCAGTAAAACCCGTGGTGATGTCGGCGATACGCTCGCTATCGAGGTCCTGGCCAGTGACGATCTTCTGCAGGTGAACCTTGAGGATCGCTTGCCGGCCTTTACGGTCGGGACGATCGATCAGGATCTGTCGATCGATCCGGCCGGCTCGCAACAGCGCCGGGTCTAATACCTCGGGGCGGTTGGTCGCCGCCAGCAGCACGACCCCTTCACGCGGGTCGAATCCATCCAGTTCTGCCAACAGCTGGTTGAGGGTCTGCTCTTTTTCGTCATTGCCGCCCAGGACGCCGACGCCGCGCATTTTGCCCAGCGCATCGAGCTCGTCGATAAAAATGATGCAGGGCGCGGCCTGTCGGGCCTGTTCGAACAAGTCATGCACGCGAGCGGCGCCGACACCCACGAACATCTCGACGAATTCCGACCCTGATATCGAGAAGAAGGGCACGCCGGCCTCTCCAGCGATGGCTTTGGCAACCAGGGTCTTGCCGGTGCCTGGCGGACCGACCAGCAATGTACCTTTGGGAATGTGCGCCCCCAAGCGTGCGTATTTCGCCTTGTCCTTGAGGAAAGAAACAATCTCCACCAGCTCGACCTTGGCTTCGTCGATGCCGGCAACGTCGGCAAAGGTCACGCCGGTATCGCGTTCGACGAACACCTTGGCGCGGGACTTGCCGATGTTCATCAAACCACCCATGCCCTGTTTTTCCGCCAGCCCACGAAACAGGAAATGCCAGATCACCATGATCAGCACGAAGGGCAGCAACCAGCCCAGCAGGCCACTCAGGAAGGTGTTTTCGTTGATGCCGGTGAACCCGACCCCCGAGTGGGCGAGATCCGCCGCCAGTGCCGGTTCCACCCTCACGGTCGCGAACTGGGTGTGGCCGTCGATGGGTTCCTGCAACTGGCCGCGGATCTGGTCCTTCTCTACCCGTAGATCGCTGACCTGCCGATTGTTCAGCAATTGCAAAAACTGGCTATAGGGGATGACCTGCACCGCGGGGCGTTCGAAAAACAGGAACTGCACCAGGCTGAACACGGCCAGTGCAATGAAGAAGTAGGACAGGTTCCATTGGTGGTTTTTTTTCATGGCCTCGACTCAATAAAAGGCCTCGGACGAACAGGCCGCGCATAAATGGTCGGGGAGATCGCCGGCTCCCTGGTTTGCTTTTTCTACGCCTGAGGGCTGCAAAGACATTGAGCTAAATCAACTCGGTTCAAGTGAGTCACGGTGTGGGCGTCGGACGAGCCATGCAGTTGACAAGGATCAGAGTGGGCAGGGGGTGTTGCCAGATACTCGAGCCAGTTGCTAGCCGTTTTCCTGCTGTGCTTAACCGAGGAAATAACCATGGCCTTGAATAGATACTTACCTGTCGTATTAATGAGCATTTTTCTGGCAACCACTGCCGGGTGCTGTAACAAGCTCGCCCAAGAAGTGGATGCCCGACTGGAATCGGCGGAAAATAACGCTGCAACGGCAAGGCTCAGGGCGGATGAGGCCTACAGGAAGGCTGAGCAGGCCGAGACAATGTCCGAGCAGGCCCAACGTACCGCCGAGGAGGCAAGCATCCGGGCCACTCGGATGACCGACGATAAGGCCTCGCGCAAGTAATCAGCGGATATATGGGGCATGGGCAACAGGCGGGCGCTGCGCGTGTTCGTCCACCTTCGGTTTCCTGACGCGCGAAGGTCAGAACGGCCCCAGCTTGAGCGGGTACTGGATGACGATATACAGCCGGTCGATGTCATCGCCGCCCTGGCTGCTGTTGGCGCGATGGGTGACGTGGGACAGTTGCAACGACAGGTCCTTGGCCGGGCCTGACTGCACGATGTAGTGCAGGTCCAGGTCGCGCTCCCAATGGTGTCCGCCAGCGCCTTGTTGCGGACTGTAAGTGCCGGTGTCGCTGTCGAACGGGTTGTAGGCGCCGCCTTGGGGGGCATGGCTGCCGTCGATCCCGCGTCCAGTCACATAGCGGGCCATGAAGCTCAGGCCGGGGATGCCCAAGGTGCCCAGGTCGAGGTCGTAGCGCGCTTGCCACGAGCGCTCGCCGGGGCCGTTGAAGTCGGCATATTTGATCGAGTTGGCCAGGTAGATGGAGTCGCCGCCGACGAAATCGAAGGGTGTGTCGCCGTTGATTTTCTGATAGGCCAGGGTGAACGCCTGGGCATTGAACCGGTACTTGCCGCTCAGGCTATAGGCTGTGGTGTCGATGGCCCCGGCAATGGCCTTGCCATCGTCGCGGGTGTGATACAGGTTGCCGTCGAGGAACAGTTCGCCAACGGTGGCATGCAGGTTGGCATAGTACTGGCGCCAGGTATCGCTCAGTTCGGAGGCGTAGAGCGCGCCGCCCAGGGCTTGGCCGCTGAGCAGGTCGGCGCCGATGAAGTCGATGACGCCGTGGCGCGTCGTCGCTCCATACCCGGAAAAATCACCCTTGCTGGTCGAGGCGTCCTGATTCTTGAACGCACTGAAGTGACCCGCTTGCAGGTCGACCCCTTCGAACTCGCGGCTGGAGAGTAGCAGGCCGCTGGCGTATTCGGGTTGCAGGCGCTTGTCTGCGGTATCGAATACCGGGCTCTGCACCGTCATTTCGCCGACCGCCAGGGTGGTGCGTGAGGCGTTGAATTTCAGCGCACCGCCGGCACTGGAGTAGTGGTCCTCGCTTCGCCCGTTCTCATCCAGCGGCAATAATCCCGTTCCGGAGTGCCCCTTGCCGCCGTCCAGTTTCAACCCCAGGAACCCGTGGGCATCGATACCTACGCCGATTGTGCCGGGGGTGAAACCGGACTCGAACGAGGCGATGAAGCCCTGGGCCCATTCCTGTTTGTAGCTTTTGCCTGCCGGGGTCGGGGCGCGATAGTCATTGTTGAGGTAGAAGTTACGGCTGAGGACTTGCAGCGTCGCCCCGTCGAGAAAGCCAGGCGTGCTTTGCGCGAGTTCCGCTGCCATCGCCGGTGCGGTGCCGCTTGTGAGCAGGGCAAGCAGCCAGAGCGGCTTCAGGGCGGCGGTTGAGTGGTGTGGTGCAGGCAACATGCTTCATTTCCATGTGAAATTGGGCGGGCGAAGGGGCGGCACTACGCGCAGCCAGGTGGGAAGCGTCCGGCGCGGCGCAGGGTGACCGAGCAGCTTGGCGCTTGAGAAACCAGGTCTGGGCAGAGGGCTTCATTCTTGGGCGTGGGGCGCGAGCGTGCGAGTTAAACGTTGTTAATTGCGGGCCGCTACATCATTGGCTTTACCATTCGTCAACGAGCCACCCTGGCATTTCTTGACAGCCATCGCGCCTAGGTAAATACTCGCCACTCATATTCATATATATGACTAGATAACAAGGTGAATAAGGTCGATGAAATCTCTCTCCAGTGATGCCCGCCTGCCGCTGTATCAACGTTTACGCGACCAATTGGCTGAGCAGATCGCCAATAACCGTTGGCGTCCGGGGGAGGCGATTCCTACTGAGGCGGCACTTTCAGCCGAATACCAGTTATCTACCGGCACGGTGCGCAAGGCCATCGATGCGCTGGTCAGCGAGGGCGTCCTGGAGCGCCAGCAAGGGCGCGGCACCTTCATTCGCCGGCCGCAATTCCAATCGTCGCTGTTCCGTTTTTTCCGCTTTCAAAGCGCTTCAGGCGAACGCCGGGTTCCCGAGAGCCGGATCCTGTCCGTGGAGCCGGTGGCCGCGCCTTCGGCGGTGGCCCAGGCACTGGGACTGCCGACGGATGCGCCGGTGATTCGCATCGTGCGGGTGCGTCTGCTGGATGTGGCGCCGGTGCTCGCCGAAGAAATCTGGTTGCCCCGTAGCCGCTTCCAAACCTTGCTCGAAATCGACCTGAGTCAAAAGGGCCCGTTGCTTTACCCCATTTATGAAGAGGTTTGCGGCCAGGTTGTCGCCTATGCCGAAGAAACCCTCACCGCCGAATCGGTGAATGAGGTGTACGCGCGATTGCTGCAAGTACCGGTCAACAGCCCGGTGGTGGTGATCGAGCGTCTGGCGCGGGACTACGCCGGCAATCCCCTGGAGTGGCGACGCTCGCGCGGGCACGCCGAGCATTTCCGCTACCGCGTGGAAATCCGCTGACTCCACCTGGCTAGCGGCGAGTCGGTCGCCGCTGTCCCTACCGTTTTGTTTGTCATGACTGGCCCTGTAGCGGCGCGGTTCGCTCTCGGCTGCCTTTCGTTCCACCCATAAGGATAACAATCATGTTCAGTTGGTATCGCCAAGTCACTGCGCGGGAGCGCAAAACGTTTTGGGCCTGTTTCGGCGGATGGTCGCTCGACGCCTTGGAAGTACAGATGTTCGGCCTGGCGATCCCGGCGTTGATCGCCGCGTTCGCCTTGAGCAAGGGCGATGCCGGGCTGGTCAGCGGCGTGACCCTGGTCACTTCGGCCATTGGCGGCTGGGTCGGCGGGACGTTGTCGGACCGTTACGGTCGGGTGCGCACGCTCCAGTGGATGATCTTGTGGTTTTCGTTCTTCACCTTTCTGTCGGCATTCGTCACAGGCTTCCACCAGCTGTTGATCGTCAAGGCGCTGCAGGGCTTCGGGATTGGCGGGGAATGGGCCGCCGGCGCTGTATTGATGGCCGAAACCATCAACCCCAAGTATCGCGGCAAGGTCATGGGCACGGTGCAAAGCGCCTGGGCGGTGGGTTGGGGGCTGGCGGTCGGCGTCTTCACGCTGATCTACTCCCTCGTGCCGCAAGACATGGCCTGGCGGGTGATGTTCGTCGTGGGCCTGCTGCCGTCGTTCCTGATCATCTGGGTGCGGCGCAACGTTGAAGAGCCCGACAGTTTCCAGCGCCTGAAAAAAGACAACGTCATCCCGCAAAGTTTCTTCAAATCCCTGGCCGGTATCTTTCGCCCCGAGTTGATCCGCGTGACCTTGTTTGGCGGGTTGCTGGGGCTCGGGGCGCACGGTGGTTACCACGCCGTGATGACCTGGCTGCCGACCTTCCTCAAGACCGAGCGCAACCTGTCGGTGCTCAACTCCGGCGGCTATCTGGCGGTGATCATCTTCGCCTTCTGGTGCGGCTGCGTAGTCAGTGGCCTGTTGATCGATCGCATTGGACGGCGGAAGAACATCGTGTTGTTCGCGTTGTGCTGCGTGGTCACCGTGCAGTGTTATGTGTTCCTGCCGTTGACCAACACCCAGATGCTGTTTCTGGGGTTCCCGCTCGGCTTCTTCGCGGCCGGTATTCCGGCGAGCCTCGGAGCGTTTTTCAACGAGTTGTATCCGGCGGATGTGCGCGGTGCCGGCGTGGGGTTCTGCTACAACTTTGGCCGGGTGCTCTCGGCGATGTTCCCGTTCCTGGTCGGTCACATGAGCGATTCCATGTCCTTGGGCTCGGCCATTGGCATCGACGCCGGGATCGCCTACGGCGTGGCGGTGATCGCGGCGCTGTGCCTGCCGGAAACCCGCGGCCGCAGCCTGGAAGCCACTGCGGCATCGGCGCCTGTGGTGGAGAGTGACGGCCAGGGCGCCCGAGCCTGATTTTCCTTATTTTCGATAGATGAAACCCATGCTTGATATCCGTACTACGCCGATCACCGGCATTGACTGCCACGCCCACGTGTTCAGCCGCGGGCTGGAACTGGCGGCTGTCCGGCGCTACACGCCTGACTATGACGCTACGCTCGCTCAATACCTGAGCCACCTGCACGTCCACGGCTTGAGTCATGGGGTGTTGGTGCAGCCGAGCTTTCTTGGCACCGATAACCGCTACCTGTTGGCTGCATTGCGGCAAGCACCGCAGCAGTTGCGCGGGGTCGTGGTGGTGGAGCGAGACGTCAGCCGGGCCGAGCTGGACGACATGGCCCTGCTGGGGGTGGTCGGTGTGCGCTTGAACCTGATGGGCAAGGCGTTGCCTGATTTTCGTGACGTTGCCTGGAACGTTTTTTTGCGTCATCTCGCCGAACTGGATTGGCATGTCGAGCTGCATGCCAACCTGGCGGACTTGCCGGGGCTGATCGGTCAACTGTTGCCGTTTGGCGTCCGGTTGGTGGTCGATCACTTCGGTCGCTCGGATGCGCGTCTGGGGTTGGATCAACCTGGCTTTGCCCAATTGATGGCGCTGGGGCAGGGTGGGCAGGTGTGGATGAAGGTGTCCGGTATCTATCGATTGGGTGCAACGGCCCCGCGAAACCTTGAATTCGCCCGCGCTTCGTTGGCGGTGCTGGAACGCAGTTTTGGCCCCGAACGCCTGGTGTGGGGCAGCGATTGGCCGCACACTCAGCATGAAGCGCATGTCGGCTTCGAGACGGTCATGGCGCAGTTGCGCGCATTGGAATGTTCGGCGTCGCTGATGCATGCGTTAATGCTCCAGGCACCCCAGGCGCTCTTCAAGTTTTGAGGCGCGCAGAAGTGTAGGGGGCGGCACTTGCCATTTCACCGTATTGCGGCACCAGCATCGTCCGCGTGGTCACGGCAGCCAGCGGATCGAGCTGGCTGCCACTGGTCTCTTTAGATCGCCGACGCCGGCAGTTCGGCCGCAGACTGTGAAGCAATGGCGTTCACGATATGGGGAAGTGGACCGATATGCCCACCTGTTCCTTGAGGTGACCCCGTCCGAATTAATAGCTCTCTCATGTGTCTTGGCGTTATTACCGTGCCCTTTCTTTTAAACCATGACTGCACCGCAATGACGGCCCCCGCTACAACTGCCGTGGCCGCAGAGGTTCCGGCAAAAAGTGAGGTGTAAGTCTTCGTCCGCCCCTCATTAAAAAGATCACCCACGCCGCAAGTAGCTACGTAGCCATCACCCCACCCCTGTAAATGTATCGGGCTGCCATATGTAGAAAAATAGAACCAATTACGGCCTGTCCGCGTTCCAGCGCCGACGCGAATGCTCCCATTATCCCCACGGCCTCTATATTCATCATAGAACGGATGGTCTAAATCTTCACCACTATTACCGGCGGCGGCGACAACAATAATTCCAGCATCGGTGGCCTGTTTCGTTATATCCCAAACACCTCTATTGAAATCAGCGGGTACAAGTTCGTTCTCACGGCCGCCAGTTTGCATTTCATATATAAATACGTCCCCGGCTCTTAAATGTCTCAAGCCCTCAGCTATACCGCCAACACGGCCAAGAGGCCCCTGCGAAATCCCGTAAAATACATCAATGTCATAGGCGATGCCCAACATGCCAAATGCATTGTTTCTAGCAAAGACGATACCAGCAACTGCAGTCCCGTGGTCATTAGTATTCTCACCGGGCATTGGAACGAGCTCTACAAAATTAGAGCCTTCCAGATCTTCATGGTCGTAAGCAAAATGGCCGTTTTCGATATCTGCACATCTAATTCCTCGCCCTGTGGCCTCAAATAATCGCCAGGCATTCATGGCATCTATACCGATAACATTTGATCCCGAATCACCTTGGAGATAATCTTGCCGATCAACAAAATTCGGCGTTGTACTCGTGGGGCCTGCTGACATGCATTCGCCTGACGGCGTCGGAGCAGGCTCGACTGGATCAGGCACAGGTTCGACTGGCTCGATCTCGACATATTCTACAATGGCCATATTCTTCAACGCGGTTGCGAGGCGCTGCACTTCTTCGAATGGCATGCAGGGGGCGTTTTTAATATAAACGAGCCCCTTGTATTGAGAGAAGTCAATGCTGTTTTCTTCGTTTTTTATTTCGCCTGTCTCTGCCAAATCCGGAATGGCATGGCGATATTCTAAGTTAGATAAAAAACTCGCATCCTTTGATATTTTTTCTGATTCATTGAAAAATATCTTTCCATTTACTACGTTGGAAATACTGGCTGGAGTGAACTTCACAAGCAAATTATAGGTTTTGTTCATCACGCACTCTCCATGGGGCTATCCTGAGAGGTGCTGTTGTGAAAACTACAACCAAGGCTGGGTATGTTCAGCTTCAGCCCGACTTCTGGTCCCACAGCAGTGGCGCTCTTGCCGCTCTCAACTGCTCGCTCGTTATCGTCATTTAAGCCCTTAGGTAAGAGGTAAGGGCGCGGATCATGGCCAATTCAGAGAATAGTAGAGGTTTGTCCGCCGTCAAGCGCCGTGAAGGCTCTCGATTTATGGCTTGGCGAGTTTCCGGACATCGCGCATCTGCGCGCCCGGAAGGAAGCTGATCGACTGGCCGTACAAGCGGCATGAAGCGAATATTGGTTTCGAAACGGCGATGGAGCAGTTGTGTGCGTTGGAATGTTCGGCGCCACTTATGCGCATGCGGATGTTAATGGTCCAGGAACCTCAGGCACTGTTTCAGGGTGCGAGGTTGTGACGTTGAGTTTTTCCTGAACTCGCTCGGTGAATAGGGATCTAGACATCCATTGATGCCCTGTGAAAGGTTTCAGCCAGGCGGCTTGAGGATGACTGATGTCGAACATTGAAGAGCTACCCAGGGAAACGCGTACACCAAGCGAGTACGAAAGCTTGATCGCGATGGGGACGAGCGCACTTGATGCCATTCCTGGTGCGGTGTACCTCTGTGATCGCGAGGGGTGGCTCGTCAGGTACAACGGTGAGGCGGCCGAGCTATGGGGAAGGGCGCCGGCACTTGGGGAGAACGGTGACCGTTTCTGCGGCGCCCATCGACTGTTCCTGACCGACGGTAGGCCGCTGGCATTCGAACACTGCCCGACAGCCTTGGCGCTCAATACCGGCATTGCCTCGCGCAATCAGGAAGTGCTCATCGAGCGCCCGGATGGCTCGCGGTTCGTGGCGCTGATGAACATCCGCGTGCTCAAGGATTGCCGAGGCGTCATTCAAGGGGTGATCAACTGCTTCCAGGACGTTTCGGCGCACCACGCCATGGCCGAGGAGCTTCGGCGCAAGAGCGCCGACCTGGAAGACTTTTTCGAAAACAGCGCGGTGGGCCTGCATATCGTCAGCGGCGAAGGCATTATCCTGCGCGCCAACAAGGCGGAGCTGGCGCTGCTGGGCTACTCGGCCGACGAGTACATCGGCCGCCACATCACCGAGTTTCATGTCGACGAACCGGTTATCGGCGACATCCTCGCCAAGCTGGGCAGCGGCGACTGCCTGCAAAGCTACCCGGCGCGGCTGAGAGCAAAGGACGGCTCAATCAAGCATGTCATGATCACTTCCAATGGCCGGTTCGAAGACGGGAAACTCTTCAATACGCGCTGCTTCACCATAGATCGGAGCGGTGTCCATGCAGCCGAGGCGGCGCGCCAGGACAGCGATGACCGACTTTCGGCGACCTATGAAGCGGCGACCATCGGTATTGCCGAGGCCGACGTCGACGGTCGCTTGCTCCGCGTCAACGACGCCCTGTGCAACATGCTGGGCCGCTCGCGGGAACAGCTCTTGTCGATGACGTTCCTGGACTATACCCACCCGGATTGCATCCCGCAGGACGCCGGGTTGTACGCCCGCCAGGTGGCCGGTGAACTTGATAACTACGTGCTTCGCAAGCGCGCGGTGAAGCCCGATGGCGAGGTCGTTTACCTCGACATCCACAGTTCCTCGGTGAGGGACGCCAACGGTACGTTTCGTTATGGCGTGCGAGTGCTGCAGGACGTCACGCTGGCGCGACGGATGGAAAACCAGGTCCGCGAAAGCGAACGGCACATGCGCAATCTTCTCGAGGCGTTGCCTGCTGCGGTGTACACCACCGACGCCGATGGCCGCATCACCTTCTACAATCGCGCCGCCGTGGAACTGTCGGGACGAACACCGCAGTTGGGCGACATGTGGTGTGTGACCTGGAAGCTGTTCAATACGGACGGAACCGCGCTGCCTCACGATCAATGCCCGATGGCAGTGGCCCTGAAGGAAAACCGGCCGATACGCGGCGTCGAGGCCGTTGCAGAACGGCCGGACGGTAGCCGCGTTCCGTTCACGCCTTATCCCACGCCTTTGCATGATGCCGATGGAAACCTGGTGGGCGCCATCAACATGCTGGTCGACATCTCCGAGCGAAAGCAGGCGGAAAATCGGCAGAAGACGCTGATCGATGAGCTCAATCACCGGGTCAAGAACACCCTGGCCACGGTGCAATCGCTGGCAGCCCAGACAGCACGCAACGCAGAGGATGCGAAAGACGGCTACAGGCGTTTCGAG
This sequence comes from Pseudomonas sp. 3JA, assembly GCF_036961705.1. Classification (NCBI taxonomy): domain Bacteria; kingdom Pseudomonadati; phylum Pseudomonadota; class Gammaproteobacteria; order Pseudomonadales; family Pseudomonadaceae; genus Pseudomonas; species Pseudomonas sp. 3JA. The sequence goes on along the minus strand of NZ_JBAMDJ010000009.1, from coordinate 116,415 downwards.
GCAAGGCTTTTGGCCTTGTCACGGGCACACGATCTCTTGACGAAACGGCATTGGGGGCAGACGCCGCTCGACACCCTGGCCCACGAAGTGCTGATGCCGGTGTTTGGGCATGAGCCTGGCCGCATCGTGATCGAAGGCCCTTCTGCAGACGTCGGCACTCGCGTGGCGCTCAATCTTACGATGACCCTCAATGAATTGGCGATCAACGCGCTGAAATATGGTGCGATGTCGGTCGAGAGCGGGACGCTTGCCGTCACCTGGCACCTGCAAGCCCGGGCGGGCGGAACATTGCTGACCTTCGACTGGCGCGAACAAGGAGGACCACCCGTGTCACCGCCGGAACGGGAAGGGCTGGGTTCTCGCTTGATGCAGCGTTGCATCGAGCGCGACTTGGCCGGCAAGTTCGACCTTACCTACGCTCCGCAAGGCGTTTGCTGCCGCTTTTCGTTCCTGATTGGGGTAACCGGGGCATGACCCCATTTGTAGGCGTCAGGGTGCTGGTCGTCGAGGACGAAGGCGCGGTTGCCCTGTTGATCGAGGACATGCTGGAGGAGTTCGGATGCGAAGTGGTGGCCTCGGTCGCCCGGCTCGCGGCGGCACGTGACATGGCCGGCTCGGCGCAGGTCGATCTGGCGATCCTGGACGTCAACCTGGCTGGCGAGCGCGTTTTTCCGGTGGCCGAAATCCTTCGCGGTCGCCATATTCCCTTCCTGTTCAGCACCGGATACGGCGCCAGCGGACTGCCAGCCGAATACGCCGGCTACCCGGTCTTGCACAAGCCGTTTTCGCAAAGTGAGCTGCAGCAAAAAATTGCCGTTACGCTGACGGGGGCTCGTGAAAGCGGCTTGGCTGCCAGCACTGATGGCGGCTGAGCCGCGGCCATCGCGAGCAAGCCCAGCCCTTGGCTTCAAGTGGGCCTCTGACTGTGTTAAATCTCTTACCGGCAGCCCACCAACCTATCTAAACCCATTCAAGGAGTGATCATGAGTCTCCACGGTCATTACGATCCGCAGAACATCTTTGCGCTGATCCTTCGCGGCGATGCGCCGTGCTACAAGATTTACGAAGACGCCGATGTGTTGGCCTTCCTGGATCTCTTCCCTCAATCGCGCGGCCATGTCCTGGTCATCCCCAAAGCCTCCCAGGCGCGCAATATCCTCGAGGTCGAGCCCGCCGTCCTGGGTGCGATGATGTCTGCCGTGCAGCGCCTGACGCGGATCATCGTGGACGAATTGCAGCCGGACGGGGTTCAGGTCGCGCAGTTCAATGGTGCTGTGGCCGGGCAAACGGTCTATCACATTCACATGCACATCATTCCTCGTTGGGACGGTGAGGCGCCCGGTGTGCATGGCAGGGGCAAGGCCGATCCGGATGAGCTGGAAGCACTCCAGGCGCGTCTGGTCGAGCGGATTCGCTCGCAAGCCTGACGCTGGGCAAGAACTCATAAGGGGTAACGGCACATCAGTTCCCGTGCCCCTGGCTGTTGCGGATCAACTCATATGCCCGGCGCACTAATGGGTTGACGGTATTCGGTCGAATCCACAGGTGATAAGTCACGTCCGGCAGTCGCGGTAAACCATCGTTTTCGCCCAATACCCGCATGTCCGGACCGAGCATTTCCATGCTCCGGGGCGTGACACCCAAGCCTGCGCGGGTCGCGGCCTTGATGCCGATCAGGTTGGAGGCCAGGTAGGCCTGGCGCCAGGGAATCTTGGCGCGTTCGAGCGCCTCGAGGGCATAGCGGCGATAGATGCTGGGCTCATCCACCAGAATCAGCGGCAACGGTTCGCCGGGGTTGTGCAGGTACTGGGCCGAGCAGATCCACCACACCGGCGAGGTGCGCAAGGCGAAGCCTTCAAGGCTCGGATCCTGGCGGGTGGAAATGATCATATCCACCTTGCCTCGATGCAAGTCGTCCATCAGGAACGGACTGCGTCCGACATCGATTTCCAGGCGCAAGCGCGGGGCCGAGCGGGCGATGTGACTGAGGATCGGGGGCAGGATGGTGTCGGCGATGTCGTGGGGCGAACCGATGCGCAGCACGCCGCTGAGGCTGCTCTCACGCAGCGAACTGAGGACGTCGTCATTGAGCGATAGCATCTGTCGCGCATGCCGCAGCAATTGCTGGCCGGCTTCCGTGAGCTGTTTTTGCCGTCCGCGTTTTTCGAACAGGCTTACCCCGACCTGCTGTTCCAGGCGTTGCATGTGCTGGGTCACTGAAGATTGTGTGCGAGACAACTGGGCGCCGGCTTCGGCAAAGCTGTGGTGATCGACCACGGCGATGAAGGTGCGCAGTAATTCAAGATCGAGGGTCGACATGGCGGTTGCTTTACATCAAGGGGGCAAACCTAAACATTACAGATTTTTATGAGTTGAGGGGAGCATTGCGACGGGGTCATGACTTTAAGCCAGTAAAACAGCGGTTATAAGATTTTCGCCTGCAAACCAAACCCTGAGAGTTATAACGATATTAGATATTTGAATTTCCTTTGCCTCCAGGGGCTACCTAGGATGCCCACTCATCAGGTCGGGGGACGCCGGCCATCCATGAGGGGAAATCCATGTTGCTCGAGCGCTCACCCGTAAAACGATTGTTGCCTGTCCTGCTGGGCGTCTTGATTTCATTGTCAGCCGTCAACATCGCCCAGGCCGATGCCACCCTGGACAAGATCGAACAGCGCCACGAACTGGTGGTGGGTGTGCTGCTGTCCGGTGGCCCGTTCGGCGGCATCGACCCCACCACCCAGAAACCGCGCGGCTTGAACGTCGACCTCGCCCAGGAATTGGGCCGGCAACTCGGCGCCGAGGTGCAACTGGTGCCGGTATTGCCCGCCAACCGCGTACAGTTCCTGCAGCAGGGCAAAGTCGATGTGCTGATTGCCAATATGGAGTGGACCGCCGAGCGCGGTGAAATCCTCGGGTTCGTACCCACGCCGTTCTACCGCGTCGGTGGCACCGCGGCGGTGCTCAAGGACAGCACGATTAGCCGCTGGGAAGACCTGAAGAATCAACCGGTGTGCACTTCCCAGGGCAGCAGCTACATCAAGCCGCTCACCGAGTTGGGCGTCCAGATCAAGGCCTTCAAGAGCTCCTCGGAATCACTCCTGGCACTGCGTGGCAATAACTGCGTTGCGGCGGTGCACGACGCCACACTGATCAATCCACTGATTGCCGACAACGCCGAATGGCAGGGCTACCGCGCGCTGAGCCCGGAGCTTAACCCGGCCCCCTCGGTGATCTGGACGCGCAAGGGCGAAAGCGATACCCAAGCCAGGCTCGACCCGATCATCAAGCAATTGCACCGCAGCGGCTGGCTGATCGACGCCCAGACCCGTAACCGTATCACCCCGGCATCGCCGGCCCTGGTGGAGTTGCAGAAACAGTTCCAGGCCAGCGGCGCCTGAGGGGCATCACGCCTGCCTTTTCTCCCAACGACCGACGCTCAAGGTAATCGCCCATGACTTCATTTTTCGCCCGTCGAACCCTGATCAGCCTGTGCCTGGCGTGGTCCGTCGGCTGCGTTGCCAGCCTGGCCCAGGCCGATGCCACGCTGGACCGGATCGAGCAACGCCACGCCATCAGCGTCGGGGTGATGCTCAGTGGTGCGCCGTTCGGCACCATCGACCCCAAGACCGGCGAGCACCAGGGCTACAACGTCGAGTTGGCCCAGGGCATCGGCAAGGCGCTGGGCGTGGAGACCCAGACGGTGTCGGTGCTGGCGCCGAACCGCGTGCAATTTTTGCAACAGGGCAAAGTCGACATCCTGATCGCCAACATGCAGTTCACTGAGGAGCGTGGCGAGATTCTCGATTACGTGCCGACGCCTTATGAAGAGGTCGGTGGCGCGGCGTTGATTCGCAAGGGCTCAGGCATCAGCCAGTGGGCCGACCTCAAAGGCAAACCCGTGTGCGTGTCCCAGGGCAGCAACTTCATCAAGCCCCTGCAGGAAACCTACGGCGCGCAGATCAAGGCATTTCGCAGCCAGTCCGAGTCGCTGTTGTCGTTGCGCGGCAATGGCTGCGTGGCGGCGGTCCATGTGAGCCCGACCCTGCATGCGCTATTGAGTGAAGCCGAATGGGCAGGCTATGAAATCCCGCTGCCGGGGGATCTGATCCCGTCGAATTCGGTGATCTGGCTGCGCAAGGGCGAGCACGATACCCAGGCCAAACTCGATGCCATCGTGCGCGAGTGGCACCGCAGTGGCTGGTTGATCGAACTGGGCGAGCGCACCGGTATGGCGCCGTCCCAGGCCCTGCGGGATCTGCATGCGAAGTACAGCAATACCGCCCCCTTGGCCGCGCAGCCATGAGCCAGTCGTTGTTCGTGGCATTGCAGGCGCTGGTGGGCGCCAGGCATGTGCAGGACGGTGAAGAGGCCGCGCCGTACCTGACCGATAAGCAGGGCCGTTACGTTGGCCAGGTGATTGCCGCCGTACACCCGGCCAGCACCGAAGAGGTCGCAGCGGTAGTCCGGGCTTGCGCTGCGGCCGATACGCCCGTGGTGGTGCAGGGCGGCAACACTGGACTGATGGGCGGCGCCACCCCGGACGCCAGCGGCCGCGCCGTGTTGCTGTTGCTCGATCGAATGAATCGGGTACGCGCCGTGGACACCGACAACGACACCCTGACCGTCGAGGCGGGTTGCATCCTGCAAACCGTCCAGGACGTTGCCCGCGAAGCCGGTCGCCTGTTTCCCTTGAGCCTTGGCGCCGAAGGCAGTTGCACCCTCGGCGGCAACCTGGGCACCAACGCCGGCGGTACCGCGGTGCTGCGCTACGGCAACACCCGCGAACTGACGCTGGGCCTGGAAGTCGTGACTGCCCAAGGTGAAATCTGGAACGGCCTGCGTGGCTTGCGCAAGGACAACACCGGCTACGACTTGCGGGACCTGTTCATCGGCAGCGAAGGCACCCTCGGCATTATCACCGCTGCGACGCTGAAGCTGTTCCCACTGCCCAAGGCCCGGGCCACCGCGCTATTGGCGTTCGACTCGTTGGAGCAGGCAGTGGCCTTGCTGTCCCACGCCCGCGCCGGCTTTGGTGCCAGCCTGACGGCGTTCGAGTTGCTCAGTGCCGAGTGCCTTGCGCTATTGCGCGAGCAGTTTCCCGACGGGCCGCGACCTTTCTCTGGCACTCGCTGGCCTTGGTTCGCGCTGTTGGAACTGTCCGATAACCACAGCGAAAGCCGTGCACGGGAAGTCTTCGAACAGGTGTTGGGTGAGGCCTTCGAGCAGCAGCTGCTGGCCGATGCACTGATCGCTGAAAACCTCGTCCAGAGCCAGGCGTTCTGGCAATTGCGCGAAAACATGAGCGATGCACAAAAGCGCACCGGTCGTAACATGAAACATGACATCTCGGTGCCGATTTCCCAGGTCGTGGCGTTCGTTGCCCATACCGATGCGCTGCTGCAACAGCATTTTCCCGGCGTGCGGCACTACACCTTCGGGCACCTGGGCGACGGCAACCTGCACTACAACGTTGCCCATCCGCTGGACTCCACGGTTGATGCGCACATGGCCCATTACCCGGCGCTCAGCCAGCTAGTCCACGACAGCGCCCATGCCCACGGTGGCTCGATCAGTGCTGAACACGGTATCGGCCAGCGCAAGGTGAATGTACTGGGTCGCTACAAAAGTGCGGTGGAACTGGATCTGATGCATCGGATCAAGCAGGCGCTGGATCCGCGCAACCTGCTCAACCCGGGCAAGGTCCTGGAGGAAACGCGGCCATGACCCTTTACCTGTCCAAGCGCGTGCAGCGTGTCTCGCTGTCAGCCAATGCCGCTGCCAAGTCCCGGGCCACGGCCCTGCGCGAGGCCGGTCGCGATATCCTCGACCTGACCACCGGTGAGCCGGATTTCGATACGCCGACGCACATCAAGCAGGCCGCCCATGCGGCCATTGCCGCTGGCGCCACCAAGTACACGCCGACGCCGGGGGTGAAGGCCTTGCGAGTGGCGGTGCAACGCAAGCTGTGCACGGAAAACCAGTTGGACTATCCGCTGGAGTCCATTGTGATTGCCAACGGTGCGAAACAGATCATCTTCAATGCCTTCGCCGCGACCCTCGATGACGGCGACGAAGTGTTGGTGCCGACTCCGTACTGGCCGTCCTTCCCGGACAGCGTGCGCTTCAACGGTGGTGAGCCGGTGTTCATCGAGTGCGGGTTGGAGCAGGGCTGCAAGCTCACGCCGCAACAGCTTGAGCAACACATCGGCGAGCGCACGCGCTGGCTGATCCTCAACAGCCCCGGCAACCCCAGCGGCGCGGTGTACAGCGAGGCAGAACTGCAAGGCTTGGCCCAGGTGCTGCGCCGGCATGCCCACGTGCTGATTCTGCTGGATGAACTCTACGAACATATTCGTTTCGACGGGTGCGCGGCCCAGAGCCTGCTCAACGTCGCACCGGATTTGCAAGCACGCTGCCTGCTGGTGGGCGGGGTGTCGAAAACCTATGCCATGACTGGCTGGCGCATCGGTTTCGGTGCCGGGCCGCAAGCGCTGAGCGATGCCATGACCGTGGTGCAATCGCAATCCACCTCCGGGGCGTCCTCGGTCGGCCAGGCGGCGGCCTTGGCGGCGTTCGAGGGCGGGCTGGAGTTCTTGCCGGAACAGGTCGCGGCCTATCGTCAGCGCCGTGATGGGCTGGTGAGCACCTTGCGCACTGTCGAGGGCCTTGAAGTCCTCGAGCCTCACGGTGGTTTTTTCGTCTTTGTGCGCTGTGCTGGGTTGCTGGGGCGCTATCGCCCGGACGGCCTGCGCCTGGAGCACGATGCCGATGTCGTGGCGTACCTGCTGGACGCGGGCGTCGCCGGCGTTGCGGGCAGTGCCTATGGCTTGTCGCCGTGGTTTCGCCTGTCCATCGCCACGGCGACCGAAACCGTCGCCGAAGCAGGCCGCCGTATTGCCTTCGCCTGCGGGCAATTGAGGGGCGAGCCATGAGCCATTGGCTGGAACAATTCGTTCATTGGAGCGCCGGGCTTGGCCTCAATTACAATTTTTTGCTCGATGCCTATCAGCGCGGCACGTTGGAGCAGGGCGCGTTGACCACGGTGCTGTTGTGCCTGCTGACCATTGTCGGCAGCCTGCTGGCGGGCGTCGGCCTGGCGGCGCTGTTGACCTCGGGCAAGCCCTGGCTCGCCAGGCCTGCGCGGGTGTTTGTCGAAGTCACCCGCAACACGCCGACCCTGGTGCAGCTGTATTGCGCCTTCCTGGTGCTGAACATGTTGCTGACCGAGGCCGTCGGTGCGGCCAACCCACTGACACCCTTCGCCTGGGTGGTGATCGTGATCTCGCTGCACAAGGGCGCGTTCCATGCCGAGGCGTTGCGGGCCGGCATTGAAGCGGTGCCCGCGGTGACCCTGGAGGCGGCCAGTTCGCTGGCCTTCAACAACCGCCAATTGTTATGGAACGTGCAACTGCCCCTGGCCCTGCGTTTTGCCTTGCCGTCGCTGATCAACAACCTGATCGACCTGGTGAAAATGACCGCCGTGGCCTCGGCCATCGCCGTGGGCGACATCACCTACGCAGCCATCATGATCTGGACCCAGAGCGATAACGTGCTGGAACTGATGATCCTGATCCTGGGTTTTTTCGGCCTGTTGAGTTTCACCGTCAATTGCGTGGGCCGCTACCTCGAAGCGCGCCTGAGGATGCCCGGCTATGGCCATTGACTCGTCCGTCATCGCGCCGCTGACTTGGCCGCGTAGACATTTCGGTAAAGTGCTGCTGGGGGTGGGGGCGCTGTCCTGGCTGGTGTATTTCGCCCCGCACAGCCCGGTGTTCAAGGCGTTACTGCAATGGTCGCCGGCCCTGGCCGCAGGGTTCGGCCAGAACATTCTCATCAGCCTGCTGGCCATTGGGCTGGGTTCTGCGGCGGGGTTGTTGGTCGGTGCCATGGTCCTGTCGCCCCTGCGCTTGCTACGCTGGCCGGCGCGGATTTGGGTGCAGGTCTTTCGCAATGCACCCTGGCTAGTGCTGATCTACTTCACCACGTATGTGTTCCCGTTCGAGATTCGTATCGGCAGTGCCTATGTCGCGTTCCCCGACTGGGTCAAAGTCACCCTCGGCCTGGCTTTGCCGGCCAGCGCCAATGTCGCGGAAATCTTCCGTGGCGCCATCGCCTCGATCCCCAGCACCCAATGGGAAGCAGCGCGCTCCCTGGCGTTCACCGGTGGGCAGATTTTCCGCTCGATCATCCTGCCGCAGTGCTTCAAGCGCATGTTGCCGCCGTGGATGAACCTCTACGCGGTGATCACCATGGGCACCGCACTGGCTTCCCTGGTAGGCGTGCACGACGTGATCGACACCGCGCAGATCGCCAGCAACACCGTGAACCTGACCGGCTTCACGGTGGTGATCTACCTGAGCCTGCTGGTGCTGTTCTTTGCCTATTGCTACCCGATTTCCCGCCTTACCCAATACCTGGAGCGACGTTATGCCTTCTACTGAAACCGTCGCCGAACCCGTGGTCAGCCTGCGCGACCTGCACCTGTCGTTCGGCAGCAACCCGGTGCTCAAGGGCATTGACCTGGACGTGCGCCGTGGTGAAGCCGTGTCTATCATCGGCCCGTCCGGCTCGGGCAAGTCGACGATCCTGCGCTGCATCACCGGTCTGTTGCAGCCCCAGCGGGGCAGTATCCGCGTCGGTGCCACCGAGGTTCATGCGCTGGCTCAGGAAGCCCAGCGTATCGAACTGCGCAAGCGCGTCGGGTTTGTGTTCCAGCAGTACAACCTGTTCCCGCATCTGTCGGTCCTGGAGAACCTGGTGATTGCGCCGCGCAAGGTCCTAGGCCGCAATCGGGCCGCCGCCGAGAAAGACGCCCGTGCTTTGCTCGCCAAGGTGCGCATGGAGCACAAGGCTGACGCCTACCCGGGGCAGCTCTCGGGCGGCCAGCAACAGAGGGTGGCGATCGCCCGCGCCCTGGCGATGCGTCCGGAGCTGATTCTGTTTGACGAAGTGACCTCGGCCCTGGATCCGGAAACCGTTGGCGAGGTGCTGACGGTGATTCGCGAGCTGACCGAAGAGGGCATGACCTGCGTACTCGTCACCCATGAAATGCGCTTCGCCGAGGAGATCAGCGATGTCGTCTATTTCACCGAAAACGGCGTGATCGTCGAGCACGGTAGCGCCGCGCGGATTTTCCAGCACCCCACCAGCGAGCGCACCCGGGAGTTTCTGCGCCATGCCTTGGGTGACCCGGGGCGGCGGCCGCCCATCGCCGATGATCCTTACCTGTTGACCAACCTGAGTCGCTACAGCCTGTCCGTCTGACTTTTTGTAAAAAATGGAGCCCGCCTCATGAGTATTTTCAACCGCCCAGATGTCATCGAAGACTTTCTGCAGAAAGTGCGCGTCATCCACCAGCGCGATGTCGACCGCGCCGCGCTGACGGAGATCGTCGCCCTGCTGGAAGGCCTGGCCGAGCGCCGCGACCTGTTCAACTTCGACGCCTTCCCCGCACCAGTGCCGGGGCAGGGCAGCACTGCGTTTCGCTATCGCCTCAATGACGACGGCGACTCCCCGACGCTGTATTTGAACTCGCTGTTGCCGGGTAAAAGCACGCTGCCCCACAACCACGAAACCTGGGCGATCATCAGCGCCGTCGAAGGCCAGGAAATCAACTTCGTCTACACCCGCGACGATGAAGGTCGCGAACCTGGCTACACCACGTTGCACCTGGAAAAAGAAGTGGTGGTGCAGCCCGGTACGTCCATCGCGTTCCTGGGTGACGACCTGCATGGCATTCGGGTCGCAGGCGAACAACCGACCCTGCATTTCCACCTCTATGGCTTGCCACTGGAATCGCTCAACGGCCGTTACGGCGTCGAGGAAGACGGGCGCATCCTCAATTACAACGCCTCGCAAATGGCACCGTCGATCAAGGCCTACGCCCACTGACGCCACCTCGCGTTCCAGTCATTCCATTTTTCCAGCGGGACTCTCATGAGCCAGACCCTAACTCCCCAGCAACTGCAGCAGTGGCTGTTCGACGGGCAGGAAATCGCCCTGTTTGATGTGCGCGAGCACGGCCAGTATGGCGAAGCCCATCTGTTTTTCGGGGTGAACCTGCCCTATAGCCGTTTGGAGTTGGAAGCGCGGCGGCTGGCGCCGAACCTCCGAGTGCGGTTGGTGCTCCATGACCAGGATGGCGCAGGCCTGGCGGCACGTGCGGCGCAACGCCTGCAAGCGTTGGGCTACGCCAATGTGCACATCCTGGAGGGCGGCGCCGATGGTTGGCAGGCCGCCGGCTATCAGCTGTTTGCCGGTGTGCACGTGCCGTCCAAGGCCTTTGGCGAGCAGGTAGAGGCAGTCCGGCACACGCCTCACGTCAGCGCCCGCCAACTGGCGCAATGGCAGGCCCGGGGTGAACCGCTGGTGATACTCGACGGTCGGCCGTTGGAGGAGTATCGCAAGATGACCATTCCCGGTTCGATCTGTTGCCCCAATGGCGAACTGGGCTACCGTGTGCACGACCTGGCGCCGGACGAGCACACACCCATCGTGGTCAATTGCGCCGGCCGGACCCGCAGCATCATCGGCGCCCAGACGCTGATCGACCTGGGGTTGAAAAACCCGATCTATGCCTTGGAAAACGGTACGCAAGGCTGGCACCTGGAGGATCTGCAACTGGAGCACGGCAGCGAGCGTCGCTATGCCGATCAGGTGTCGAGCAGCACGCTGCCGGGGCAGCGTTTGGCGGCGACACGACTGGCCGAACGGGCCGGTGTGCCTACCGTCGAGGCTACCCAGGTCGAGCAGTGGGCGGCGGACGCTGGGCGCAGTCTGTTCCTCTGCGACGTGCGCACCGCCGAGGAGTTTGCCGCCGGCACGCTGCCGGGAGCGCAACACACGCCGGGCGGGCAATTGATTCAATCCACCGACCTGTATGTTGGCGTGCGTCAGGCGCGAGTGGTGTTGTTTGACAACGACGGCGTTCGCGCACCGATCATCGCCAGTTGGTTGCGGCAGTTGGGGCATGAGGCTTTTGTATTGTCGGGTGGGTTGAGCAGTGGCTTGGCATTACCGGTTCCAGCAACCGTCGCATCCGAAGAACTGCCGCTGATCAGCGTGCTGGCCTTGGCTGATGCCCTGAAGGATGACGCGGTGGCATTGATCGACCTGCGTTCGAGCAGGGCGTTTCGCAAGGGGCATATTGCCGGGGCGCGTTGGTCGATCCGGCCGTTATTGGCCCGTGAGCTGGCGGGGGAGCAGCGGCCGCTGGTGTTGGTGGCCGATGATCCCCGACTCGCGGCCCTGGCGGCCCTGGAGTTGCCTCACGCTGAGGTCCGTTTGCTGGACGGCGGTCCAGATGCCTGGCGCTCGGCGGGCCTGGCGCTGCAAGAAGGCGCCGACACATTGCCGGATGCACAGTGCATCGATTTCCTGTTCTTCACTCACGACCGCCACGCTGGCAACAAGGACGCGGCGCGCCAGTACCTGGCGTGGGAAATCGGTCTGCTGGCGCAAATGAGCGAGGAGGAGGTCGCCAGCCTCAAGCCATTGCAGGAGCTGCCTCAAAGCACTGTCGCTGGGCGGCTGCGGACTCGTCTGGTCCACGGCGCGCGCACTGAAAAGGGCACCGGTGCCAGGGCCGTTAACGTACCCGTCAGCCGCCTGAGCACGGTGCTGTTCGACAACCTGGCACAGATGCGTGACGCCCGCTCCCGGCGCGACAGCGAGCGAGTCCTGAGTTATGGCGCCCGGGGCAATCCGACGGCCTTCGCCCTGGAAGACCTCGTCACTGAGCTGGAAGGTGGTTATCGCACACGGCTGTTTGGCACCGGGTTGGCTGCCGTGGCGCAAACCTTCCTGGCCTACCTGCGGCCTGGCGATCATGTGCTGATCACTGATGCGGTGTATGCCCCGGTACGACGTGTGGCCAGGGACTTCCTCGAAGCCTTCGGCATACAAGTCGGCTACTTCGCCCCCGACGGCAGCGACCTGCCCGGACGGCTGCAAGCCAACACCAAAATGGTCTACACCGAAGTGCCCGGTTCATTGCTGTACGAACTCTGCGACTTGCCGGCTATCGCCGCACTCTGCAAGCCACGGGGCATCCTGCTGGCAGTGGACAATACCTGGGGTTCGGGCGTGCTGTACCGGCCGCTGACATTGGGCGCCGACATCTCGATCATGGCCCTGACCAAATACCTGAGCGGCCACAGCGACGTGGTCATGGGCAGCGTGTGCACGCGTCAGGAGGCTTGGCCGGCACTGGCGGCCATGAGCGACACCTTCGGCAACACCGTCAGCCCCGACGATGCCTACCTGGTCCTGCGTGGCGCCCGCACCCTCATGCCGCGCCTGGAGACGCATGAGCGCCAGGCCCTGGAAGTCGCCCATTGGCTGCAGGCGCAGCCGCAGGTGAAACGGGTCTTCCATCCGGCACTGCCCGAGCATCCCCGTCATGCGCTGTGGCAGCGGGATTTCAAGGGTAGCAATGGGTTGCTTTCCTTTGAACTACGTGAAAATGACGACGCCTATCTGCAGCGATTCATCGACGCATTGCAGGTGTTCGGGTTGGGTGCATCCTGGGGTGGGTTCGAGAGTTTGGTGACCGTCGCTGATACCAAGGACCGGCAAAGTGTCGAGGATCGGGCGTTGAATCCGGTGGTGCGCTTGCATGTGGGGTTGGAGGATGTGGATGTGTTGGTTGAGGATCTGCGGCAGGGGTTTGCAAAAGCAGTTGCCAGTGCATCAATGACTTGAAGCGCCGCGTGGTCAGGCTGGGGCGCCTTGCGAGCAGGCGCTCCCGCAAACCCCCGTCTTAGCGGTGCGCCGGACACGTCGCTGGACTGCTATGAGCAAGAGCGTCACCCGCTGCTAAACTGAAAAATTGCCAGACAACCGGGGTTTCAAGTTATGTAAGTTTTCATAATGCGACGCCGCAATCTTCAGCTTGTTTTTATCAAAAAAGAATTTTCTCTTTTCGATGTTTTCAGCCTTGTATTCCTGGCCGCTAAGCGCTTTCTTGAGTAGCCCGGATACTTGGAAGCCAGGCGGGTCGTTCGGTTTAATGTACTGGCCATACTGGTCAGGAAGTGGGACGCTGCCCATGGCCTTTCTGATCAGGTTTATTTTATTGCGGCAGTCTGCTTCGTCTTCCAGGATTAAAGAAACCGAATCCATTCGCTGAAGATATTTTGTATGCACCCGTACGGTGTTTTCATAGGCTTGCGATAGGCGTATTGCTGCCTCATCCGGAGTGACTTTAAAAGAGGCAAGCCATGATGAAAAACAGTCGACAGGGTTGCGAAGAATAGTGATCAGCAGGATTTTTTCAAGGTTGAGATTGTTCGCCAAAAGTTCTACTGGATCATAGGTTGCTTCCGAGGCAAGGTATGGACCAAAGGCCTCTTTGAGCACCAGCCGTTTGCCAGCAAAATCCCGGAGTGAGAGGGTGGGATCGATTTTCATGTGCTCGCATCTTAAGATGTGCTTTAAGGGTTGGAAAATTCCTATGTAATGAGAGGACGCCAGTGCGTTGAAGAGGAATGTAGTGCCGCTTCTGCAGGGGCCAAGAATCAGCACGCAATCATACATTTAATATCTCCTTCTCGATTTGTCGCGTTAAGCCCTCTAGATCAGAATAACGCCAGTGGATACAAACAGTGCTTACCTTCTCGAGCAGCGACGCAAGTGGGAAATCTTGAGGGGCGCTAAAGCCTAGCCATTTGGGGCGCTGAGGATCTATTGGAGAAAGCATCTGGCTTGCGACAATTTCCGCCGGTGATGAGTCGCTTTGGATACGGGTTGGAAGAATTATTTTCTTCAGGTACACAGGTTTTTTTTGTATGCGCGATGGATCTACGTAGTCGGTAACACGGACAACTTCTTTTTTTGTGCTGCCTGGGATGACTAAACGGATCTCCTCAAACCACCCTAGAACTTTGAATCCTTCCCCGCTTGGAATGATGGGTAACCTGTCATTGGTCAGGTAGCCAACGTCGGGTATCTGGAGAGATTGAAGCAAACTTGTTGTTTTTCCTTGACCTTTTTCCCCTACGAAGCAGAATCCGTAATCGCCGAAGGAGACGGCAGAGGCGTGGAGTATTGCGCCACCCTGGCGTTCTATCTCTGTAACAATAAGCTGTTTCAGTAAGCGTTGAAAATCTTTGGTGAATGAGCTGTTGTTGCGATACAAGACTTCAATGGTGTTCTTGTCTATTGAGAATAGTGTTCCGGAGTTGGGGTTGTAGATTGTGCGGGAAGTATCGGAGCTGTGCTTCACAAAGCCAGTACCAAAATCGCTTATGGCATTGTCGGTAAGGGGGTTGAAAAAAACAGTTTCTGACCAGTCAGAAAGGTCTGCTTTAAAGTCGGAGGTATTTTGGCGCAGGTTGATTTTATAGTCGAAGGTGTCGCGGGGAGACTCGCTAATGGATAGGAATGGAAAAAGGTTCGCTTCATAGAGGTCTAAAAAGGCTAGTTTTTCTGTGGGCGAATGAAAGGTTACCAGGAAAATAAACTCATCGTAGTAATTCAGGTATAACATGATTCACGCCACCTTGTAGTTGGATAGTTGGTCGAGATGCATATCTATGAATTGCATGAGGCAGGTGTCGGTGCAACGCAGATTTTTTCCCAGCAGTGGCACGCCAATGAAATAGGTGGAGCCACTCGGGGTTACAACGCAAACCTCAGCGTGAATCACGCTATGGATGTTTTCGTTTAAATTGGATAAGGTTTGCATAATCGCCAATGCGCATGAATAGGAAGAGCTATTGACGACAGTATGGTATCTCTGGATTTTCCACCATTTATGGATGTCATTCTCCAAGAATGTGGAATGCAATTTTTCAAAGTCGCCACTGCTCACGTAGTCGTCCTGCTGGTTGCGAGCCTCAGAGTAGACCTTTGTAGACTTGAAACCATCAAACAGAAGTTGTTGACTGTTATTGAAATAACACTGCTCATTCAGGTTGTGTGCCCCCATCACAAAGTCGACATGCGGGCACTGAAACTTCAGGCGATTGAAGTCATTTTGAACACCAACACCTACGATGAAGGCGTCAAGTCTCTGCCCTAAATAGGTGCCTAATAATGTCGTTGGATTGGTGACCAAAATTACGTTCTTGTGATTCAAGAAGTCCAAGTAAGGGTCAATGACTTCCTTGTTGAGCTGGTAGAGGTCGCTTTTTCCGCTTCCTCTACTGGTTCGTTTCCCAGCTATCAGGATAATAGTGTCAGCCTTCTGAATGGCTTGTGGAGATCTACAGATTTCAAAATCGACCAGATTGTCCTGGAAGCTAGCTCGGAGCTTGCATTCTTGCTCGTAGCTTTCAGCGTAAAATACGATCGAGAGTTCGTTGGCTGTTCTCAGGAAAGAAACCAGCGTTTGGCCTACTTTGCCCGTGCCACCGATGATGCAAACTCGTTTGACTGGGTATCCTTCCCTGAGTAACTTCATGTTTATCCTTTGTCACAGGCTGTAGATATGTGGATTTTTCAAACTTTTTCATTGGAAAATGTCTACAGCGATGGCTGTAGTTGTTTTGCCTGGAAATAGTGTACGTTGGCGCCTAGAAATAAGAAGCTCAATAGATAGCAGAGTGAGTAAGTGGTTAACAAGGTGGAGCCTGACATGCTTGAGTCGGCATACCTGAAAATGTAACCCACATACCCTATGTAAACGACGGCGTTCATGACTATTTGGGTGATGATAGTATTGCCCAGTGCTCGAATGTGAGCCGATACGAGCATCATCAGGCTTGTGCAGCAAAACATGAAAATCAGGCTAGGGTTCAACCAGGGGTCTGTCTTATACATGTGAGCAGTAACGCCAAAAAGCTGACCGATTTCAATGCCCCATGTCACAAGGATGGCGATAGGTATAAGCATGCTCAGCGCGAGGTAGCGAAAGACCATCGACGAAAGACCTGGTTGGCCATTTCTAGATACGTAGATGCTGTGAATCTGAGTAAATGCTGAAACCGGGATTATTAGTAGGGTTGTTATGCTTACTGCAATTGAAAAAATAGACACCAGGTCTTTGTCAATTAAGAATAGTTTTTTATTGGCCATGAAAAATGCGAATCGCTGGGATGCAAGGCCAAGTCCGTTGGGGCTGCCAATTATAAAAAGGTGCCGAAGTACCGAATAATTGAAGCAGAGTCGCCAAAGCTTGAGAGTGCTGCTTTTATAGATGTAGTAGGCCAGTTCCAGGCATTCACAGCCAAGCATGAGGTACGCAATAGTGAGCGAATAATTTTCTTTGTCGCTCAGCACAAACGCCGCGCCTGAAAAAAACATGAACGGGAAGAAGTTTATGAATCGGGCGATGCTGCTGCTGTTGCCTTTTACGTGAGCCTCAAAATATGCGTTAAAGAAGCTTGTAAGAATGTATATCGATATATAAATAAGGTACACATGGCAAAACGTCAGCGCCTTATAGCTTTTTGAAAGGCTGTCTATTTCACGATCGGATGTGATTGTGATCAGGTAACAAGCGGCTGCTACCAGGAATGAACAGGCAATGACCATAAGAAAGGATGACATGAAGATATTCTCACGTGTGCGTCCTCCCTCCAATGCCAGGTTTCCCACCGCCCTGAACATGAAGGTGACAACCGTCGCGGGAAATATAAATGCTGATGTGATGTAGCTGAAAAAGGCGAACTCATCGAAGTTTTTGTTTGCAACCAGAATTCCGGCAAATGCCATGCTGACAAAGGGGAAAAAACGATTTGCAGAAAACTTGAGTATGCTGGAATAGTAAAAGTTGGCGTAACTTTGGCGCGTCGCAGCTGCTTTCATTTGGCGAAAACCCATTTTCAAATGATCTGGTACCCATAAGCCGTAGGCAGGTAATTATATTGCTCTGTGGCTTTTAGGTATTTCAAATGAGTGCGAGCTGATTGCCTTGGCTGCGGCCAGTGCATCTAAATACTCAAGACAAACATTGTCGGTTATTTTCAGGTGCTCTTTTGCACGATCAATAATCATGTCCACTGATTGTGCGTTGTCTATTAATGCCCAAAAAAGCGCGGCCGAACTGGGGAGCTCCAGGATCGCTTTAGACTCGATCGTGAGGTACCATTTTGACATATGAAACATGACGCGGGCATCCGGATTTTTGAGAATCAGCGGTTCATCACTCAGTTGATCAGTATCAACCAGCCTGGATTCAACAAAAAAAATCTCTTCCGGTACGATGTCGGCAATGATTTTGTAATCGGTGATCATTTGGTGAAATTTTTTGACAGAGATCAAATATTTTTTACTTTCAACTGTCGATGAAACTGGAATGGAAGAGGCGAGTTCAAGAAATCTACGGAAGCCAAGATGGTGCTCTCCCAGGTATCGAACTGCGTAGCGTACATGCCATTTTTCCAAGACTGATGTCGATCCGCGTATTGCCAGAAGGACACTGAGACTGTGCCTGAGTGCTTTATGTGCACTGAAGAGTGCTGAGCGCAGGTCATTAACCAACTTGAACCCCTGCGATACCTTGAGTTCACGCTCAGCGTTGAGTAAAGACAAGTCAGCGAGCCGAGTCCTGAATGTAGTAACATCAAATTCTTTTTTTATGCTGTCGAACACTGATTCCCCGCTAAGGGCAATGCCGGAATACACTCGATGGCAAATTAACATTTCATAGGCGCCGACGGACGCGAGATTTTCACCCTTTGAAATGAATTCCATTATTGAGTGTATTTTTGCGAGCGAAATTTTCGTTAGTTCTACAGGACGATCGAGTTCCGAAATCAAGACTTCTTCTTCTGTACAGTTGTCAAATACTGCATAGATGTCGTAATCGGAATTGGGTGTAGAGATTCCCTCCGTGATGGACCCTGACAAAAAACTGAAAATGGGTTGTGCCGTTGAGTGGAAATAACCTTTGACTAAGTTTTTTAAGGTGTCGAGCTCTTCAGTAGAAAGGTCTGCTGATGTTTGTTGCATGACATACCTCCATGTATGACTCAGTCCATCATCCAACTATCGATGATTTTTAATGCGTGTAAGGCTGTAGGCTCTAACAGGAATCGTGCACTTCCATGTGCGCTGGCTATCCTTGCGTTACTATTGACTACGCCGTGGCTTATTAAGCCACGCCGCCACCGCCACCGCCGCCACCACTTTTGGTAAAGGCAGCAGATGCACTGATGGCTTTCTGCTCTTGTGCACTAAGTACACGAATTGTCGTCGTCATAGTCTAATTCCTTCTAGTAAAGTTTTGTTCGAAGCAAAATCACTTCGAGCCCAAAACCTAGTCGTGGAAGAAATATTTGTCAAACGTCAGTGTGGAAAAAAGTTAAAACTTTTTTTTGGCTGAAGTGAACTGGCGCGTTGGTCGATAATTATGATATGTGCCTGAGTGGTATTATCTAGCCATCATTTTTAATTGTATTTGATTTGTAACCGGCAGGTCCGCATGATTGTTATGTCTGGGCTCTCATGCGCCTTGATTTTTAAAGAATCAGGATCATTGCAATAAGGTATTTAAGGTCGTCAGAAAAAAACGTTGAGACACGTGATACAAATTACTGTCTTCAATTCAACGCTCGGGGTATTCGGCAGCGCGTCCAACCTCAATGCCCACTGGCCCAGCGCTTTTCGCGAGCAAGGTTGTGCACTCCACCGCAAAACCTATCAACAATGGGCTACCAAATCCCTGGCCAACCGCTACCATTGCGCGCTGATCTCCCAATACCCCGGACCTCACTTCCATGAAATTGCGCCTGTGGACCGCTGCCTTGTTTTTCACCTGCACCCTGACTCACGCCGTTGAATCGAAACCCGTTCCGAAAGCCCTGGAAGAACAGATCGGGCACTTGGTAGCGCTCATCAAGGACAGCTATGCCACCGGCTATCCTGAAGCGACGCTGGTGCAGACGCTGGACACCGGCGAGGACAGCCAGGTCACCCTTGCGGTCTTCACCGTCGAGGGTTTCGGTATGGGCAACAACTACAGCCAATACCTGGCGGCCTTTACGCCCGAAGAGAACGAAGAAGGTGCGCCGCACTACAGCCTGTTGGACGTGATGCGCATCGGTGGCGACAGCTGGCGTGCTATCGACAAACTGGACGCCAAGCTGGTCAGCGACCCGACGGGTGAGCAGACGCTTATCGACATTCCTGTGATGGAGAATACCGATGACGATGCGCCGAACTTCCCAAGCAAAGCCGCGGTGATTCACCTGTCGCTGGACGGATCACAGGCAGTGCGGTTGGTTGAGATCAAGTAAGTCGGATTTATGTGATTGCGATATGAGTGCTATGTAATTGGCATGGTTTATCGATTAATGCGGCAAGGTTAATTTGTTTCTCTACGATATCAATCGAGAGGAAAGCCAAATGACTCTGCGTTCAACCGGTAGCCTTTGTTTTGCGCTATGCGCAGCGGCGCCTTTTGTCGACGCCGCCAGTACAGAAAGCACCAGCGCGTCCCGGACTTCGCAACAGATTAGTCGGGCCGGCAGCCAAGCGTCGGACGCAGGCCCGGCAGACTCTTTCACCGGGCGCGTGCGGGTCGATCCGCTGTTCCTGGCAACCGATGAAATCAATGCGTTCGGCGCCTACGTCAGCTTCGAACCGGGCGCGCGTTCGGCCTGGCACACCCATCCCGCTGGGCAGCGCTTGGTGGTGGTTTCCGGTGTCGGCCTGACGCAGGAATGGGGCAAGCCCGTGCAGCAGATCCTCCCGGGCGACGTGATCGTCTGCCCACCGGGCGTCAAGCATTGGCATGGTGCCGCGCCGACAAACGCCATGACCCACCTGGCCGTCACTGGCACGGTGGAGGGCAAAAGCGTGGAGTGGCTGGAGAAGGTCAGCGAAGAACAGTACGGCGCCACTGGAGTGTCGATGCCATCGACCAAGCCGGAGGCCGTGGCAGTTTCGCCAACCCTATCGGCCAAGCAGCAAGCCATCCCGTTGATTGCCGCCGCCATGGCGACGAGCAACATGCCCGGCCTCAATACCGCCTTGAATCAAGGGCTGGATGCCGGCCTCACCGTCAGCGAGGCGAAGGAAATCCTGGTGCAGCTTTACGCCTACAGCGGCTTTCCCCGCAGCCTCAACGCTCTCGGCGAATTGATGGAAGTGGTGGAGGCGCGCAAGCAACGCGGCGTCCAGGACAACCCGGGGCGCGAGCCCGCTCGCCTGATTCCTACCGGCGATGCGCTGCTGGCGGCGGGCAGGGCCAATCAGACGCGCATTGCCGGTGCGCCCGTCCAGGGACCGTTGTTCGACTTCGTCCCGGTCATCAACCAGTACTTGCAGACGCACTTGTTCGGCGACATTTTCGAGCGTGACAACCTGGACTGGCAAAGCCGTGAGCTGGCGACAGTCGCCGCGCTGGTGGTCACCCCCGGCGTGGAGTCGCAACTGCGCTCGCACATGGCCGCCAGCCTGCGAGTCGGCCTGAGCGCTGCGCAACTGCGGCAACTGATCCAGCTACTGGGCGAGCAGAGCGACGCCGCGGCGGCCAAGCGTGCCAGTGAAGCATTGGACACCGTTGAGGCCAGTCAACCCTCGTAGCGCAAGGCTTCGCGCAGCAGCGTGAAGGCCGGTGAACTTTGGCGGCGACTGGGATAGTAGAGGTGGTAGCCGGAAAACGGCTCGCACCAATCTTCCAGCACCCGAATCAACCGGCCTTGCGCGACGGCGTCCTGCACCAGGTCCTCTGGCATGAAGGCCAACCCCAAGCCTTGAAGCGCAGCCTCCAGGCGCATCGCGATGGTGTTGAACACCAACTGGCCTTCCACCCGGACTTTCAGTTCCTGTCCGTTTTTTTCGAACTCCCAGACGTAGAGGCCGCCATGGGTCGGCATGCGCAGGTTGATACAGTTGTGCGCCGTAAGGTCGTCTGGGATGACCGGCTTGGCATATCGGCCGAAATACGCGGGCGAGCCCACTACCGCCATGCGCATGTCAGGGCCGATGCGCAGGGCAATCATGTCCTTGGCCACCTGCGGGCCCAGCCGCACACCGGCGTCGAAACCCTCCGCGACGATGTCGGTAAAGCCATAGTCGACGATGATTTCGATGTTGAGGTCGGGATGGTCAGGTAGCAGCCTGGCGAGAACGGATTGCAGGATCGTGATCGCGGAGTGCTCACCGGCAGTGATGCGCAACTTACCCGCCGGCTTATCGCGAAACTCACTGAGCATCGCCATCTCGTTATCGATCTCTTCGAACCGCGGCGCGACCACCCGCAGCAGGTGTTCACCGGCTTCGGTCGGGGCGACACTGCGAGTGGTTCGCGACAACAACCTGACCCCCAGCCGCTCCTCCAACTGACGCATCGCCCGGCTCAGCGCCGGTTGCGACATGCCCAGCTTGGCCGCTGCGCGGGTGAAGCTGCGCTCCTGGGCGACGGCGGCGAAGATGGCGAGTTGGTCGTAGCGTTCGGTGGTCATTGATCCGTCTCTGGTATGAGCAGGGAGGGATTATGGCATTTGCCGGATTAATTGGCTGGGCCATTTGGCGCGAGGATCTGCCTGGAAAATTGACTGCTATAGTCAACTGGCAGCCCTTATGTAAGTGAAGTTCTTAGCGCCAAGCGCCATAAGACGTGATGTGAGTTGGCTGATTGCTATATCGACAAGGATAGGGTGATATGCTTAAGGCAATAGCGCTTGTGGTGCTGTTAATGGGTGTCTCAAGTACACTTTTTGCGAGTCAGTTTACAGGGGAGCTGACATTGCTCCCTGAAGGTTGCCAATTGACCAAGGAGCGAAAGTGTCAGTTAGGCTCCATGCTTACGTTCAAGGCGCCAAATGGCTTGGTTTGGCAAACCGATATTTGGAAAGCAGGCAATCATGAGTCAGGAACCACGGATGGCGCTTCGATCCCGAAATGGGCGCAACCTATAATCGGCGATGCTTACGACGAGTCTTTCTTGAAGGCGGCAATTGTTCACGATCACTATTGCTATAAAGAGAATCGGGTTCGGTCGTGGGTTGAAACGCATCGGATGTTCTATTACGCGCTCATCGATCTTGGTATTGATAAAGCCAAGGCGAAGACCATGTACTTTGCTGTCTTTACTTTTGGACCTCACTGGAAGGATGTTGTCGCTGGAGAGGTGTGTGGGGAAAATTGCATCAAGACGTTAGCGCCTTCTGGACTGGTTTCAGAAGAAAGTCAGCTCAATTGGGAGCGCTCAATAACGACGACACAGAACTTCATGGCGGCTGTTGAGGCGGATCCGAACATGAGTCTCGATGAAATCGAAGCGTATGCCGAGGCGGCCAAGCCAAATGATTTTTACGTTGGTCAGGGGAGTACGTATGTCGCCGAGGGCGTGAATGATCCCAATTTGTTACAGAAGTACTAGCTTGGTCAGGATACACGTCACATCGCACCCGGCGCGCAGCGCTTCGGTGGTGGAAGGGTTGAACGAGCTTGTCGTAGCAATCGACGGAACGAATATTCCCCATTGACTTGCAGGACATTTCCTAGAAAATTCCAGCCTCTTGCGCCTGCCGATTTCGCTGCCTAGTCTTTGTCCACCGCCACCAATTGAGCGGTCGGGTTTAGCAGCTCGGAATCACGTTAGGCGCACGGCAACTGCCTTCAGTGCGGGCATTTTTATTGCTCGAATTCTTATGGCGGCTGTGCGCAGGGCATCCTCGGGTGCGCCGGTTTCCTAACGTACCGGTCTGCTAACCTGCGCACGGCTGCCACCCACTCGTTTAGCAGCGAACGTGGCGGCTCCCACTAACGTTAGGAGCATTCCATGGACAAACTCATCCCCGACCCACCCGTTCCACCGCTGCACCTGGACATCGCAGCCGACGCCAACGCCGAACGTGTCATCGATTCCTATCTGAACCCCAAACCCGCCCAGCCTGACAAGAAGCCACCCCCGGACCAGTTGTTCACCGTCGTGGAGGGCGTCGATGCTGAAAGCCTGCTGGCCAACCTCAGCGAAACCTTGGCCTCCGCCAATGCCATGGCCGGCGATTTGGCGTTCGACCTGGAGGATTCTCGACGGCATGTTGCACTAGGGCTGCAGCAGTTGATCGAACTGGGTCTGCTATTGGCAAACCGGGCACTGGATGTCATCGACCCTAGATAGACGTTCGTAACCGGTATGGGATAGACCACTTTTTTCCAAGATATATAGGGTCGGAAGCAGGGCTGCTTCCGACCCAAAACACCCACTTGAAGATCACCCCAGGCCATCCACGCTCATACCTGATCCATCGCCTCAGTCACCCACTGATCCTCACCCAGAAACCCGCCACTCTGATGCTGCCATAGCCGCGCATAGAGGCCGTTTTTGGCGAGCAATTCAGCGTGCGTGCCCTGTTCAATGATGCGTCCATCGTCCATGACAATCAGTCGATCCATCGCCGCAATTGTGGACAGCCGATGGGCGATGGCGATGACGGTTTTGCCCTGCATCATTTCATCGAGGCTTTCCTGGATGGCCACTTCGACTTCCGAGTCCAGCGCGCTGGTCGCCTCGTCGAGGAGCAGGATCGGAGCGTTCTTGAGCATCACTCGGGCAATCGCGATGCGCTGGCGCTGGCCGCCCGACAGCTTGATGCCGCGCTCGCCCACCAAGGTGTCGTAGCCGGAGTGACCTTGGCGGTCGCTCAGTTGGCTGATGAACTCGTCGGCCTGGGCATTGACCGCGGCACGGCGGATTTGTGCGTCGCTTGCATCGGGTCGGCCATAGGCGATGTTGTCGCCAATGGAGCGGTGCAGCAGGGACGTATCCTGGGTGACCATGCCGATGGCGCTGCGCAGGCTGTCCTGCGTCACATGCGCAATGTCTTGCCCGTCAATGCGAATCTGCCCGCTGTCGACGTCATAGAAACGCAGCAGCAAGTTGATGAGCGTGGATTTGCCCGCGCCGGAGCGACCTACCAGGCCGATTTTCTCGCCCGGGCGAATGTTCAGGCTCAAGCCATCGAGCACCTGGCGTTCACCGTTGTAGTTGAAGCTCACATTGTCGAAGGTGACCGCTCCGCCGGAGGTCACCAACACCCCGGCGTCCGGCGCATCCTGCACCTTGGGGCCGCGGGTCAGGGTGGCCATGCCGTCCTGCACGGTGCCGATGCTCTCGAACAGCGAGGTCATTTGCCACATGATCCAGTGCGACATGCCGTTGATACGCAACGCCATGGCAGTGATCGCCGCCACGGCACCGGCGCCGACTTCGCCCTGGTGCCACAGCCAAAGGGCATAACCGCCTGCGGCCATGATCAAGCCCACCACCAGCGCCTGGTTGACGATCTCGAACTGGCTGACCAGGCGCATCTGGCGAAAGCCGGTCTGTTTGAAGTCCTCCATGGCCGCGCGCGCGAAATGCGCTTCACGATTGGAGTGGGAAAACAGCTTTACGGTCGTGATGTTGGTGTAGGCGTCCGAGATGCGTCCGGTCATCGAGGAGCGCGCATGGGCCTGTTCCTGTCCGACTTTCCCCAGGCGGGGGACGAAGTAGAGCATGGCCAGCCCGAACAACACGATCCAGGCAAGGAAAGGCAGCATCAGTTTCAGGGCGAAGCCGCCGGCCAGTGCGATGATCGCGATGAAATACACGCCGATTCCGGGGGCGATCTCGATCAGGGTGAACAGCACGTCACGCACGGCCAGCGCTGTCTGCATCACCTTGGTGGTGACCCGACCGGAGAACTCATCGGAAAAAAACGACAGGCTTTGCCGCAGCATCAGACGATGAAAGTCCCAACGCAGGCGCAACGGCAGATTGATCGCCAATACCTGGTGCTGCACCATGGTACGCAACGCTACCAGTCCGATGCTGCCCAGCATGACGATGCCCATGCCCCACAGCACGCGACCTTCCTGCGCCGCCGCCTCACCACCGGCTTGCCAGGTCGAGAGCAGGTCTACGACCTGACCGAGGAAAGAAAACAACCAGGCTTCGTAGATCGACACTCCGGCGCTGAGCAGCGCAAAGGCAAGGATGTAGCCGCGGGCGCCCCGTGTGCACGCCCAAAGAAACCGAGCCAGGCCTTCGGGTGGCGGCGGTACCTCGTCGGGCGGGAAGGGGTCGAGTCTTTGTTCAAACACGCGAAGCATGGAGGGTCTCCGAAACGATCGATTAGGGAGATTCTGCCACTTAAAGGCTGCTTTGAGGGTTATGTGGCGCTGTGGTCGAATTGACCGCTCTCAGGAATTGGCTCTCATCCGGCGCCGGATCGCCGTGCGCAGACGCATTCGAGGGCATCACTGCGCACTCAATTCCCACAACACATCCAGCACATGTTGCGTAGACCGCTCGATGTCCAGACTGCGGTGGGCGATACCCAGTTGACGCCACAATAAGGGCTTCAATGGCCGCATGACGATCCTGTTATCAAGCAATGGCGTGGCCGCCTCATGGGGCAACAACGTCGCACCATATCCTGCCGCCACCAGGCTTTTTATCGCGTCGTTGTAGTTCAGTTGGATACGCGGCGCAGGCTGTTGCCCATCACTGGCGAACCACTCCGCCGTCAAGCGCGAAAGACGCGTGCTGGCGTCATTCAAAATCAACGGCTGGGCGGACAACCAAGTGGGGGTCACAACCTCCGGGGACTCCCAGCGAGCCGGCAGGAACGCCATGACCGGGTCCCGTCGCCACGGCTCGATCCGCAAGCCCTTCACCGGGGACTGCGGCAGCGCAACCAAACCAACCTCCAGGGAGCCCTCGGCCAGTTTCTGCAAGGTTTCCTGGGAGGTCAGCACCGCGACTTGTACGTCGATAGCGGGGTGGCGTTGGCTCAACGACTCCAAAGCATGGGGCAGCAACTGCGCGATGGCCCCTGTGGAGGCGCCTAGCCGCACACGCCCGGCCAACCCTTGCACCTGACGTTCGATGTCCTCTAGCGCCTGCTCTGCGTCTGCCAACAGGCGCCGCGCGCGTTCTACCAGCGTGTTCCCTATCGCTGAAGGCTGAACGCGCCCGCGCGTGCGCGACAACAGCTTGCCGCCCACGCGCGCCTCCAGGTCGGCGATATGCAGACTGACGGTGGGTGGTGCAAGGTGCAGCGCACGGGCGGCCTCGGCAAACGATCCCAGGTCGGCAATCGCCACCAACGTGCGCAGACGGTCCAGGCTGATTTCGCGCATGAAAATTTCCTTGTTCAGAAAAACTGAATTTCATCGTTTGTAAATTCAACTTTTCCTATCTTAGAGCCTCGCTGAAGATTGGGCTCCTGATTTCCAATGGCCGAGAGCACTCCATGGCAAGTCCCCTTGTATTCATCGATGGCGACCAAGGCACCACCGGGTTGCAAATCCATCAACGTCTGCGCGAACGCAACGATCTGCGGCTTTTCACACTCAGCCCCGAACATCGCAAGGATCCGCAACGTCGCGCCGAAGCCATCAATCACTGCGACATCGCGGTTCTCTGCTTGCCCGACCAAGCCGCACGCGACGCCGTAGCGACCATCGAAAACCCCGCCGTTCGGGTGATCGACGCGAGTTCGGCGCACCGCACCCAGCCAGACTGGACCTATGGTTTCGCAGAGATGAATCCGCAACAGGCCCAACGCATCGCCGCTGCGCGACGGGTCAGCAATCCCGGTTGCTATCCAACGGGGGCGATCGGGCTGCTGCGCCCATTGCTGGAGGCCGGATTGCTGCCCAGGGATTACCCGCTGAACATTCATGCCGTGTCGGGTTATTCCGGAAAAGGACGTGCCGGCGTGCAAGAGCATGAGGGAGTAGGCGCAGCACAGGCGTCGGCGTTTCAGGTCTATGGGCTGGGGCTGGCACACAAGCATATTCCGGAGATTCAGCAGCAAAGCGGACTGACGCAGCGCCCGATGTTCGTACCGGCCTATGGCGCTTTCAGGCAGGGGATCGTGTTGACCATACCCTTGCACACCCGATTGCTGGCGCCAGGCGTGAGCGCGGTGCAGTTGCATGGGTGTTTGATGCAGCACTACGCCGATGCGCGCCATGTACAGGTGATGTCGATGCAAGAAGCGAAAGCGTTGACGTCCCTTGATCCTCAAGCGCTTAACGGAACTGATGATTTGCGATTGTCGGTGTTTGATAACGATGAGGCCGGGCAGGTTTTGCTGGCTGCGGTGTTTGACAATCTTGGGAAGGGCGCCGCTGGCGCGGCGGTGCAGAATCTGAACTTGATGCTTGCAGGCGCATGACCGAACAAATCAGCCCGGTGTCCTGGCTTCAATGGGTAGCGGGAACATTCTGTTTGGGCATGAAGAATCGAGCAAATAGCTCAGATTGCGACTTGATATTCAATTTTGCATAAATGTTGCGGCGGTGAACTTTTATGGTCTCCGCCGAGAGGGACAGCTTTCCGGCTATTTCCTTATTGGAGAAGCCGCTGAGTAATAAACGGAGTACGTCACTCTCGCGTGCGGTTATTTGGGTGCCAAGCTGATTGACCGTTTCCGGCCACAGAGGCGGCTCAGTCAATGTTTTCTCTACGTCAACTTCAAAACCCATGCGCTGATGCATCAATGCTGTCACCCACGGTTTTATGATGTCCAGCATGGTTATTTGTTCTTGGCTAAAGCGGACTTTGCTGCCGATGGAAATGCATAACGTTCTGTCGGCGTCGAGTTGGACATTGAACTGTGCCTCATCCATGGAGATGTACTGTGCAAAGTACTGATGGTAATACTCAGTTTCAAGAAAGTATTCCGGTGCTATATCCAGTAGGTGGAAGAAACCACTCTGTGGATTTTCCCGATTGGCTATATAGAACGGATCCAGCAAGTAAAGACCCTTCACATAGCGATGAATGAATGCGTCGACTTCTTCCGCGTCTGCTATCTCGGGAAGGCTAACAACCTGCACGTGTTGATTGCTGAAAATCAATACAACCCAATTATCGATTTGTACATATTCATTTAAGGTGCGAACAAGTGAACTCCAGAAATCTGGACGATTCAGCTGCATGATCAGCTTTCCAATCGATCGATGCCAAGCCAGGCTGTGGAGGTCAAACGGCATTTTCTACCCCTTTAGGGTTAGGGATTCGCAGGTCAAAGGTAAGTATTCGTAGGTATTTACTATTCGGTAACACCCGGTATATTCGCTGCCAGGGTTAACGATGGCCATGAGGGCGTATCGTCTTGACAAGGATGTTGCATGAGAAAGTCACATTTGCGAACCATTTTTTCCGCCTCGCTTCTCTGTGCAGGGATAAGCACATCAGTAGCGGCCGTAGAGCCCGGGATGTATCTGTATAACTGGTTCGGGTTGCTTGCGCCGGAGACGCCAAAGGAGTTTGAACAGGAAACTGGCACGCGCGTGCATATGGATGCGTTCGACAGCGCTGAAATCATGCAAAGCAAGGTCATGGCCGGGCGCACCGGGTATGACGTGGTTGTGGCGACCTCCAATGTGTTGCCCAGCCTGATCCGGGCGGGAGTCCTTCAGCCGTTGGATCGTAGTCAACTGAGTAACTTTTCACACATCGATCCTGATCTCCTGTCCCAGCTCGCAGTCAATGACCCTGGTAACCGCTACGCCGTACCTTATCTATGGGGCACTACCGGCATTGGTTATGACGTTGACAAAGTCCGGGGCGCGTTGGGTGACAATGCTCCGGTGAATAGCTGGGACCTGATCTTCAAAGAGGAAAACATTAGCAAGCTACAGTCGTGTGGTGTGGCAATGCTTGACTCGCCAAGTGAGATCATTTCGATTGCGTTGAATTACCTTGGACTCCCTAGCAACAGTAAGAACCCGGATGATTACCAGAAAGCGCAAGCCTTGCTGTTGAAAATTCGTCCTTACGTCCTCTATTTCGACTCCTCCAAAATCGACGCTGACCTGGCCGATGGCAATATTTGTGCAGTTGTGGGATGGGCTAACGGTGCCCTTGCTGCGCAGGCCATCAACGAGAAAGCCAACACGGGGCGCAAGATCGCCTACAGCCTTCCTCGCGAAGGAGCGCTGTCCTGGTCAGAGAATCTGGTTTTGCTGAAAGATGCTCCCCATCCCAAGGAAGGCATAGCGTTCATTAATTATATGATGCGACCAGAAGTTATCGCCAAGACCTCAAATCACACGCTATACCCTAACGCCAATAAGGATGCCGCTGAGTTCGTCGAGCAGAAGCTGCGAGACAATCCTTGGATTTATCCAGACAAAAAAACGATCGCGACACTTATTCCACTTGAGCCACTGCCGTTGAAGTTGGAGCGGATCCGCACGCGAATCTGGACCAAAGTGAAGAGTGGTGTCTGATCTGACTTGATTTGTATGTCTGGAAAGTAAGACGCAAACGCCGATATACAGGAACGCTGGGCGGGTGGGTTAGTACTTGTTAATCCATCAGCCCAGTATTGTTCGGGGTCTTCCGGTCCATTGCGCCGCCTTATGTAAGAAGAGAACAGCGGATGTTCAGCCCAGCCAATCAAACGCACTTCAGTTTGACCATCGAAGGTTTTGAGCACGATTTTCAAGTGCTCGCATTCACTGGAAAAGAGGCGATCAGCAGGCCTTACCTCTTCAATGTGGAGTTTGTTAGCGAGCGGTCTGACCTTGATCTCAAGAGCCTCTTCGACGTAGAGGCTTTTCTGACCTTCGACTCGAAGGGCAACGGCATTCATGGACGGGTCTACCACATCGCTCACAGCAGTAACGGTGAGTGTTTGACGCGCTACAGGCTGGCCCTCGTACCGCACCTGGCCTACTTGCGCCATCGCATCAACCAGAGGATCTATCAACAGTTCTCGGTGCCGAAAATCGTCGCCTTGATACTGGAAGAGCACGGCATTCTGGGCGACGCCTATCGGTTTCATCTGGGGGCGACCTACCCCGAGCGTGACTACTGTACCCAGTACGACGAAACGGATTTGCACTTCATTCAGCGCTTGTGCGAAGAAGAGGGTATCCACTTTCACTTCCAACACAGCACTCAAGGCCACGTGCTGGTCTTTGGCGATGATCAGTCGGTTTTTCCCAGTATTGGCCAACCCACTGCTTATCGGCATGAGAGCGATAGGGTGGCCGACGAACCCCTGATCAAGCGCATCAACCTGCGTCTGGGACAACTCACCAGTCGCATTTCGCACCGCAACTATGATTTCGAGCAACAGCTGGACATTGAAAAAGATGACAGTCCGCAGCGTTTTACCGGTCATGAGCATGGCAAGCAGATACGTCTTCGGACTATGGAGCGCCGCCATGCGGCCTATCGACAAGCTGAAGGGCAAAGTGACCAGACTCGGTTAGTCAGCGGCCATGTGCTGGAAATCTCAGGCCATCCGCGCCAGGAGTGGAACACCCTATGGCTACTGACCCAAGTCATCCACGAAGGCCGGCAACCACAGGTATTGGGTGAGAACGTCGCCCGTGGCAACACTGTGAACGAAGATGACTTTCATCAGGGTTACCGCAACCGCTTTGTCGTTCTTCCGTGGAATGTTTCCTATCGTCCGCCGTTGGCTCACAAGAAACCTCAGGTGCCAAGCATGCAGACCGCTGTAGTCGTCGCTTCAGAAGGCGAGGAGATCCAGAATGATCGGTGCTTCGGGCGGATCAAGGTCAAGTTCCCCTGGGACCGTGAAGATAGATTTGACGACAAGAGTCATTGTTGGCTGAAGGGAGCCACCGACTGGCGTTGTGAGATTGGGCCGCCTCGGATGGGCATGAAAGTCGTGGTCACATTTCTTGAGAACGACCCTGATCAGCCGGTGGTCAGCGGTTGCCTGTGTTGTCGGTGAGGGGACCGTTTTTTACGTCTTAGGCATGGGTTGCCGATCCAGTAGATTCTACTCGAGGTTTATGCAGACCTGTTCGAACCAAACTGCAAAAGTTGGCCAGCTTTCGTTCGTGCTTGCGTTGTGTGACCTGTATCGAGCCACGCCAGCCTTTGATATGCAGTAGTAGTCGCTATTGGTTGCTGACACTTCGCCAGAAAGCACTCGTCATCGATAGGGTTTGTGCTCGCCCGGCGTGTGAATACGAGTGGGGGGGACATGTGATGGCCTTCGCACAGGCTGCCGGGCTTTCCAAAAAGGATGTGATCGTGAGGGCGCGCGGGAGCTATGAAAAGGTGCGGACCTTCGACACCTATGGGGCTTGACAGCCCTGGCATACTCAAAGCGTAGCCACATCCATCGCGGTACATCCCATCACGACGCAAAGGAAGGTGCTCTCCATGCGCAATGAAGAACTCAAGGCCTTATTCGACCAGCAGGCCGCCGGCTATGACAAGCAATGGGCGGGAATGGCGCCTATTCGTGATGCCCTGTACAGCCTGCTCGACGCCGTATTCGCTGACTTACCGGAGAATGCCCGGATTCTCTGTGTCGGCGTGGGCACCGGTGCGGAACTGGTCCACCTGGCCAAGCAGAACCGCGGCTGGCATTTCACCGCGGTTGACCCCTCGGACGCCATGCTCGATATCTGCCGGCAGAAGGCGGTACAAGAAGGCTTCCTGTCGCGTTGCAGCTTTCACCAAGGTTACCTCGACGCGCTGCCTGCCGAGCCTGAGCACGACGGCGCTACCTGCTTTCTGGTGTCTCAATTTTTGCTCGAGCCACAGACCCGCATAACTTTCTTCCACGAGATCGCCCGCCGGCTCAAGCCGGGCGCAATACTGGCAAACGCCGACCTCGCCGCCGACATCGAGTCACCTGCCTATGAGGCACTGCTGCGCAACTGGATGACGCTGATGTCCTCGGCAGGCGTACAGCCGGAGATGCTGGCCAGAGCTCGTGCCGCCTACGCCCGCGACGTGGCTATCTTGCCGACACAGCAGGTCGCCGGTCTCATCGAGACCGCTGGGTTCGAGGCTCCGGTACAGTTCTTCCAGGCGGGGCTGATGCATGGCTGGTTCTGCCCGCGCAAGCAGACATCGTCTTGAGTTGGACGGGACCTTGGCTTTTAACGCACGCGGTCGCGGCTTTGTGCGGCCAGGTCCAGGGCCTTTTGCATGTCCAGCCGCGCTGAGCGGCCGACGTCTTTGTCGTTGAGTTGATAGCGACGCTCCGACGGCAGGATGGGCGCGGTGAGGTCTTCGGCGTCCATCTGTTCGAAGTCGTGGTTGTCGCCGATGGTCATGGCGCTGCGGCGTAGCAGCATGCGCAGTTGCTCGGGTTGCAGTTGCGGGTTGATGGACAGCATTGCCGCCAGCAGTCCCGCGACCATGGGCGTGGCGTAGGACGTGCCGCAATGCACTGCGCCTTGCTGGTCGGCGTTGGTCGTCGAGGCGTGGGCGCATGCGGCGGCGGTGATGTCGACGCGCATGTCGATGTTCGAGGAACTGCGCTTGACTGCATAGGCCGGGTCGTCGACGGCGACGTCGGTATGCTCGCTGCGCTGGTGCCCGCCGACCACCAGTAATTGTTCGGTGATGAAGGAGGAGGGCAGGCGATATTCGTCGCTGCCCGAGAACGAAGCGCCATTGCCGGCGGAGTTCACCACGATGACGTCGGGATGTTCCTTGCGCAGCCAGAGGAAGAATTCCTCCAGCAACTCCTCGTATCCACCCATGGCGATGCCCGAGCGCAGCAGTGAGTCGACGTCATCGCCTTTGACGTCTTTGGCGCCGACGCGGTGGATGCCCCAGCTCCAGTTGAGCACGCGCGCACCGTCCTCCACGAGGTTGACGGAGGCGGCGATGTTGGCGGTGATCCCGGCATCGGAATTCCGCTCGACGATGACTTCGAAACCGCCGCTGGCTTTGTCCAGGCCACGGAGAAAACCAGTGTTGCCGTTGTCGTCCCAGCGCGCGGCGAGAATGCCGGCGACGGTTGTGCCATGGTTGTCCGGCTTGTCTGCATCGCGGGCGTAGACACAGGTGCGCGGCGGTGAGCAGGCGCCGAGGTAGTCTGCGAAATCCGTCGTGTCGAAATCCACATCACGCTCGATCAGGCCGATGCGTACCGGTTGCGGCTGGATGGGCGGCTGTCGTGCGGGGATGCGTCGTTGGTAATAATTCACCGCGTCGAGGAAGCGATTCGCGGCCCACTCATCGGAGTCCAGGGCAGGCTTCTTCGGTTCTTCAGGATGGTCTGCGGCTTGCTCGGTTTCTTCGGCCGAGGACTCTTCGATGACCACGGCGTCCACGCTGGTCTCGCTGCCCAGGCGCAACACCAGGGCGTCACGCTGCACCAGGTCCTTGGCCGGCAGGCGAAGTTGGTACAGGTTCAGCGGCGCGATGCTGCCGACCACCGTTGCCCCATACCTGCGGGCCAGGCGCTCGGCTTCCTGACGGCCGTCACGGTCTTCCTCGATCAGCACGCTGACCAGGTCGAGGTAGGTGGTCAGGCCATCCATGTTCTTCGCTACTTCGTGCGCTCCGGCGGCCAGTACGTGACTGTTGCGCAACGTCAGCCAGGCGGCATTGCTGGCGCGTGGGCCGTCCTGCAGCGAGAGCGGGCCGCTCTGGTAGTCGGTGCTGTCCAGGCGCAAGCGCAGGTTGTCCCCTTCGCGTTGGATCGTGTCTGCCGGTATCACCTTTGCGCCCAGTTTCAGTTGCGGCGTTGCGTTGCCCAGTCCGCGCACGGTCAGGCACCAATCCTGGCGCTGGCTTTGCAGCAGGTCGCCGCAGCGTTTCAGGCTTTCCAGGCACAGCGGTTCAGGCACTGCGACCGCCGCGCTGGCAGCCAAAGAGAACAACGTAGCGAGGGCAGCGGATCTTAGAGGCATGAGCCAGGTTTCTTTGCCGAGGGTCTTGTTGCTCCGACTGTTACCTTGCTCGCTTTGTTCAGCGGGATAACGCTTTCAGAAGCTATCGAGGCGCACTTTAACAGCTGCTTGCCGCGCCAGCTCGATCATGTTTCCTTTCCTCGATTTTTCCATTTTTCCAGCCAACCGTTACACGCGCTCAACATGAACTCGATACCTGATATCTCGATCAAAACTGTCTTCCGGGTTTTCATAAGCTTCCAGTGTTTCCAAGAACCCTGTGCACTCAAGACTCGCCAGATCCTCAAGGGTCCAATCAAAGGGGAAATCGCTGGAAA
Source organism: Pseudomonas sp. 3JA (assembly GCF_036961705.1). NCBI lineage: Bacteria > Pseudomonadati > Pseudomonadota > Gammaproteobacteria > Pseudomonadales > Pseudomonadaceae > Pseudomonas > Pseudomonas sp. 3JA. The sequence continues at coordinate 82,552 of NZ_JBAMDJ010000009.1, read as the reverse complement.
AGCTTTCACCCTGATATTCAACCCATCGGAAAACCGGGAAGGGCAGGTAACCGAGCCACTCTGACCGATAGGTAATCTCGTCGGATTCGCCGCTCGTCACCACGGCGTGGATCTTGTTCTTGATGGTTGCTTGGCGTTCATCCATGGTGTTTCGATCCTGGTTGATGATTGATCGCGGGCGTCAGGCACTGCGATAGCAAGCGCCGCATTTGTTTTTTGAGCGCTCGATCCTGACAGGGAAGTAATGATCCGGGGGATGAGCGGGAGCGAGCAACGAAGTTGTTCGGCCAATGGCAATCATCGACGACATGCCTCATATCCTGTGTAGAATCCGTTTTTTTAGTTTTCAAAGGATTGAGCCCATGATTACTTGCCATGTCAGGTATGTCATTGACCCCTACCAGATCCCAGCTTTCGAGAGCTACTCGCGCCAATGGATCGAAGTGGTGACCCGAATGGGGGGCGTTCATCATGGCTACTTTCTCCCCGCCGAAGGCGCCAACAACATCGCCTACTGCCTGTTCAGCTTTGCCAGCCTGGCCGACTACGAAAACTATCGAAGGAAAGCCGAACAGGATCCAGCGTGCGTTGAATTGGTGACCCAGGCGACGGAACAACGATTCATTCTGAGTTATGAGCGTAGTTTCCTGCGCCCTGTCCTGGATTGAGCGGGTGGATGCTTGAATCAATGCCAGATTTCAAGCCATGAGCCAACGTCCGTTAAAGTTCTACATCACACCGAAGAACCTATCACTATCGCTGCACCTAGATAGACCTCTGGTTAACGCGTTTGGAGAGCGCTTCGGCGCTTTCCTTGCGCTCGGAGTAGCGGTCGACCAAATAGGTTTCTCTGCCGCGCACCAGCAAGGTGAACTTCATCAGTTCCTCCATGACATCGACGACCCGGTCGTAATAGGGCGATGGCTTCATGCGCCCGGCTTCGTCGAACTCAAGGAAGGCTTTGGGGACGGAGGATTGATTGGGGATCGTGACCATGCGCATCCAACGCCCCAGCACACGAAGTTGGTTCACCGTGTTGAAGGATTGTGAGCCGCCGCATACCTGCATCACCGCCAATGTCTTGCCTTGGGAAGGACGAACCGCGCCCAGCGCGAGCGGGATCCAGTCGATCTGTGCCTTGAACACCGCCGACATCGAGCCGTGGCGTTCTGGCGAGCACCAGACCTGGCCTTCCGACCACATCACCAGGTCGCGCAGTTCCTGCACCTTGGGGTGATCGACGGGGGCATCGTCCGGCAATGGCAGCCCGGACGGGTCGAAGATCGCGGTTTCGGCGCCCATGAGCTCCAGCAGGCGCGCCGCTTCGCGGGTCAGCAACTGACTGAAAGAGCGCTCGCGGGTTGATCCATACAGTAAAAGTATGCGCGGTTTATGTTCTGGTTCTGCGCCCTTTGCGAGTTTTTCCGCTGTTGGTAAGTCGAAGAGTGACAGGTCAAGGTTTGGGAAGTCATGCGGGGTTTCGCTGGAGAACTCAGTCATTACACAGCTCCAATTCGGTCCAGAACATACGGAAAAAAGCATATTCGTATTTCCATATGTTTATCGCAAGTCGCAATTGGTTGGCCGCGCAAAATTTTGCCGATGGAAAACGATATTCCTTATGGGAATGCTGCGCATAAAATTAATGAATTTTTATTATTCCTAAGCGAGGTGTAGCTTGATTTCAGCACATGGAGAACTGCGCTTTGAAATCATCCTCGTTTAATTCAGCGGAAAAATTTGATACCTCACGGGCCAACGAGTACGGCCGGCAGAGCCGCATTGCGCTCGCGGGATACGACGCCTGCCAGGACCTGGCGGCGTGCATGCTGGCGGCGACCCTTGGGAACGTGGGTTCGGCGAAAATACTGGTGGTGGGCGCCGGCGGTACGGCGCAAGAGATCATTGCAATGGCCAAGTTGGAGCCGGGTTGGCACTTCACTGCCATCGACCCCTCCGAGCCTATGCTGGAGGCCGCGAAGCAGCAATTAGCCGCAAACAACTTGCTCGGAAGAACCGCCCTGCATCTTGGGCACGTTGAAGACCTGGTAGCCAACGGATCGTACGATGCTGCCACCTTGATCGGTGTACTCCATCATCTCGACGGGGATGAAGCCAAGTCGAAAATATTGCGGTCCATCCAGGCTCATCTAAAGCCGGGGGCGCCGCTGATTGTCGCCGGGAACCAATATGCGTATGCCAGTCAACCGTTACTCCTTGCGGCCTGGGGGCAACGGTGGCGACAGCATGGCGCCAGCCCGGAAGAAGTGACGGTCAAGCTTGGCAAGATTCTTCAAGGCGCCGATCCTCCACATTCCGAGGCTGCGGTTCAAAAACTGTTGAGTGATGCGGGATTCGGCAGTGCTACCCGGTTCTTCAGCAGTCTTTTCTGGAGCGCCTGGTTAACGTGCAAAACGGCCTGAGGATGGAACTTCAGCGACGTGGATCAGCTTTCCGGCGGCGTGATGGGGGCGTCGCTGGCTTCAGCCGCCAGTTTCAGTCGGTCGGCTTTGCTGATGTATGGAGTCTTGTTTTTGGGGGCGAGCTTGGCACTGGCTTTTTTGGCGTTAGCCTTCAATAACTGGTTTATTTTCTTGCGGCGATTCATGGTGTTCTGCTCAGCATGTCAATTTTCCGGATGGTATCAGCTTTCCGTTTTTCCAGGCTTTTTCCTGACTTGGCTATGGACTTCACGCGGTGCTCGATAATGATCGAGTTATTTGGGGCCTCTAAGCGGATCGCCGAAGTTTGAAGGTAAAAAACTTCTTGAAATGTCGGTCTTCAGACTGCCTTAAGACTTTGCCTGCAAGTTGGCAGCATCGGTTCCCAGCGACCGGATCGAGGCTGGCGAATGAGGTAGCAACCGGATTGCGCGTCATTGGCAGTAGTTGCCATTCGGCCGGACGCTACCCCACGTAGTACTTATCCCAAAGTTTGTTCCGGAATCGTTTGTCTGGATCGAACCGTGCCTTGAGTGCGAACAACTGTTGTGCACCAGGGTAGGCACGCGAGAATTGCTGTCGCGTCGCATGCAATTGATAGGGCAGGTAGTAAGTGCCCCCGAACGCCAAGGCAATATCGATCAGCTCGCGCGTCCATACGCCGACCTTCTCGCGGTCGGCCACGCCGACGTGTTGCCAGTAATAAAGTACGAATGAAAAGACTTCCTCCCGCGCCCAGGACAGGCACGTATGAGGGTCGGGCGGCGAGTGTCGGATGGAGATGTTGATGGCATCAACGTCATGGGCTTTCAGTAGATTGGCCATTTGTATTGCAAACGCGTTGAAGTGGGCTACTGGTACGAAATATTCCTGCAACGCGTAGGTACTGTTGTGGGTAGCGATCGGCCCGAGCGAGGCGACGTCCCTGCTGGCCTCGTAATTGCGGCGTACCACTGGGTGGCTGAGGTAGCGCAATGGGTCGACGACATCCTTGCGAATCAGCGGGCCAACGGGGAGTCTGGCCACGCCCCACATGATGGTTTGATCCAGGGTGTACGATTGTCCCGGTGCGACCAGCCGATCTTCGACGGTCAGCTCTTTTTCCGTGGTGCGCCAGGTGATGGCGGTGGCTTGGTCAAAGTGAGGCGGCGCCAGATCGGCGTTGTGCAAGATTGCCTGGTCGTTTCCGCGGATCTGGTCATTGAAGAACTTGGGGTAATCGGCAACCGGCATAGGATGTACTTGGCGCTCCATCGTGACGTTGGGTGCCAGGTCCAGTTCGATCTCTGTGATGACCCCCAACGCGCCATAGCTACCGATGGCTGCGTGAAACAGATCGGTGTTTTCGGAGCGAGAGGCTTCCACTACAGAACCGTCGGCGAGCACCAGTTGCAGGGCTCGTACCGAGTTGCTCAGCGGCCCGGCACCGACGTAACGCCCATGAGCATTGACTGACAGCGCCCCGCCGACCGTGAAGTTGGCATAGCTCTGCATGATCTTTACCGAAAGGTCATGGGGGTCGATGACGGTCTGCAGATCGCGCCAGCGTATCCCTGACTGCACGCGTATGACCTTGTTCTCAGGCGAATAGCGTATGACCTGATTGAACTGACGCATATCGAGGTGCAGGCTGTCCTCGGTGGCAATCTGTCCGCCCATGCTATAGCGACCACCACCGATGCTCACCGGGCCAGTCCACAGGGTCAACGCCTGACATATCTCATAGGTGGTACATGGAGCAAGCTGACGGCTCACCCAGACTGGGTTGAGCAATGTCACGTCGTTAACTAGCACACCCGAAGGTGCTGCCCATGACGACCAGGGAGACAGTACGCCGAAGGCAATCCCGGTCATGCCAGCCTGAAGCAGGCTGCGCCGGGTGAGACAGGGCGACGATCCTGAAAGGGTGGGTGCTCGCGCGTCGTTGATCATGCAGTGCCACTCAATTGGGAATCGAAGACCACGCGTACGTGCGGACTTCGAAGCAGGCTGGCCGGAGTGACAGTACGACGTCGCCACGGAATTCGACCGAAGTACCACAGTCGCCAGAAAGCGAGATTCGGATTGGCGTTATTTTGCAGCAAGGTCGCGAATGTCTCCTCTTCACCGAGCTGGATGTTCGTCGCTTCACCGATGACCTCACGAACGAAACGAGAACAGAACTGGCGCCGCGAGCTTAAGTTGAAGCCTGCGTCATAGAACGTACCTAAGCGATGACCAGCGGCGTTCTGGAGTGCTGTGCGTTGGGTGTCCGTGAGGGGTAACGCGAGCCTCGCGACTGCGCAGCGTCCATGCTCGGAGCGTTTGAGAAACTGGGTCATTGAGGTGGTTCGCGCAAGCGGAAACGTACTTTCCGCAATCAACGGTTCATCGCCAAGGTCGTCAACCACCACTCCCACATGATTCGTCCATGAGTTCGTCGCGCTGGCGACTTCGAGGAAGGGCCGGGCGGTGACGCGGATGAACACAATATCTCCAATTCGCAAATCGCCAGTGGGTGGTTCGCCGGGTGTGTGGGGAACGTGCGCTACGGTTTTGATAGACATGCTGACTTCTCGGCTCTTCTGAGTCTCAAGCATCGGAGGAGGTGGCGAAATTCGCAACTTGTTCGTTAATATTTCGCTAAGCTGATACTAGTAGTATCGGAAATCAATACTTATGACCCAGATTGCCCAGCTCATCTCCACCCTAAAACAACGCCTCAAGGCCGCCGGCATGACCTATCGCGACGTTGCTCAAGCGCTCGATCTGTCGGAGCCCAGCGTAAAGCGTCTGCTCACCAACGGTCGCCTGACGCTTGAACGCCTTGCCCAGTTCTGTGAGTTGCTGGGCCTGACGATGGCGGAATTGCTTCAGGAGGCAGAGCGATCGACCCCACGCCTGCAAATGCTGACATGTGAACAGGAAGCGCAACTGGTCTCGAACGAAAAGTTGTTGCTGGTGGCGGTGTGTGCACTGAATCACTGGTCGCTGGAAGACATCGTGTCCGCCTACTGCGTGTCAAAAGCTGAGTGCATCAAGAGTCTGTTGGTGTTGGAGCGGATGGGGCTGGCGGACCTGAAACCGGGAAATCGTATCAGGTTGCTGGTCGCGCGAGATTTTGATTGGCTGCCGGACGGCCCTATCCGACGGTTCTTCCTGCGGCAGGGGCTGCCGGATTTCATGGCGAGCCGATTCGACGTCCCCGATGAAACCCTGCACTTTGCCCATGGCATGCTGACCAAGCCCGCTTACGCCCAGTTGCAAGTCGAAATCCACAAGTTGCGCAGCAAACTGGCGGCGCTTCACAACGAATCGTTGAGCGCACCGCTGTCAGAGAAACGAGGGACTGCGCTGTTGCTGGCGATGCGGGTTTGGGAGCCGCAAGTATTCAGTAAGCTTAAGCGGGGGTAGGTCGATAGGCCACTCGACTGGGCCAGATATTACTTCAGATGGCTCTGGAAGAAGTTCGTCAGCTTATCGAACGGAATGAGGTCGACCCGATCATAAAGATCGATATGGCCTGCCCCGGGAATGATGACAAGTTCCTTGGGTTGACCGGCGAGCTTGTAAGCCTCCTCGCTGAACTCCCTGGAGTGCGCATCGGCGCCAGCAATGAATAACATCGGATGAGGCGAAATGGTCTTGATGTCATTGAGGGGATAAAAAATCATGAACTTGACGTTGCTTGTCAGCGTCGGGTGCGTGGTCAGGTCTTTGGACGAGCTCGATGGCGTGAACTCACCGCGCGGGGTGCGGTAGAAGTCATAGAACTCACGTTGGATAGGGTGCGTATTGTCGTCCAACTGATGCACCGTACCGCTGGTGTAAAGCGTTTCACCGCCCGCGAACTCCACATTACGCTGTTGTGTGGCCTGCGCGATGATAGCCCGGCGCTGTTCAAGCGTTTGGGAGTGCTTCAAACCGTTGCGATTGACGGCTCCCATGTCATACATGCTCACCGTTGCGATGGCTTTCATGCGTGGGTCAATCTTGGCTGCACTGATCACGAAGCTGCCACTGCCGCAGATGCCGATTGCGCCAATCCGCTCTTTATCGACAAAAGGCTGGGCGCTGAGAAAGTCCACTGCGGCGCTGAAGTCCTCGGCATAGATATCCGGCGAAACCGCATTGCGCGGCTGCCCCTCGCTTTCGCCCCAGAATGACAAGTCCAGGGAAAGGGTCACGAAGCCTCTTTCCGCCATTTTCGTGGCATAGAGGTTGGCGCTCTGTTCCTTGACCGCGCCCATCGGGTGGCCTACGACAATCGCCGGATTTCTGGCCTTGCCATTGAGTTTCTTGGGAATGAACAGGTTGCCGGCTACGTTCATTTGGTACTGGTTCTTGAAATTGACCTTTTGTACGGTCACGTCGTCGCTGGTGTAGAAGTTATCTGCGCCGTTGGACATATCGGCTCCTATTGCTGAGAGCGAACTGATAAGAAGGGTTAATAAAACGATGATCTTTTTCATTGGGAGTCCTGTCGATGTGGAGTAATCAGTTTTTGGAAAACGTCACTTGCACACTCCGCCGACCCAGCGCTTGAGCCAGTTTCGCGGTGTCATCCACTTGCCCCAGACGGGTGTAGGCGTAGGTAGAGTTGAAGTTCGTGTAAAAGACGACCAAGGTGTCCGGGCCGTACAGCATCAGGTCGCCATTGCGGATCGTTCCTGGCTGGTTTGCTTCGGCAGGTAGCGCTTGGGGCAAGGTGGCGTATTTCTCGTTATGGTTGAGATCGTTCATTTCCAACGTCAGCGGCAAAAACGTGACAAACGCGCGGGTAGCCGCGTTGTTGGCCAAGGTGATGGCGAAGCGTTGTTCGCCGACGGTCATCCACATTGCGGTTTGCTCCGTTTTCGAAGATGCCGACGCGGCACCATTCGTCGTTGCGTAGCTGCCAAGCACGAGCATCACCGCCAGCAAACCAAGCCGGACCGATTTCATCGCAGTTGCGCATTTATTCCTGTTCATGGCGTTAATGGTGACTTGGGAACGGTTATGCGACTATCTAATGAATGCTTAACAAGGTTATAAGCAAGGCTAATTAGTTGGCTTGGATGTGTTTCGCCATGATCAAAAGAAATCTCAATGACCTGCTGTCTTTCGTCACGGTCGCGCGCGAAGGCAGCTTCACGCGCGCTGCCGGGGCATTGGGTGTCACACAATCTGCACTGAGCCAGGCAATCAATGGCCTGGAAGCACGCTTGCAGATCCGGTTATTGACGCGGACCACTCGCAGCGTTTCGCCGACCATCGCTGGCGAGCGGCTGCTGCAAGCGATAGGCAATCGCTTCGATGAAATAGAAACGGAGCTGGATAGGCTGACGGAGATGCGCGACAAGCCCGCAGGCACCGTACGCATCACCTGCGGTGATCATGTCTTGCGCACGACCTTGTTACCCAAACTTACCGGGTTGCTGCACGACTACCCGGATATAAACGTTGAATTTGACGTGTGTTACGGATTTCGAGACATCGTCTCGGATCGGTTTGATGCGGGTGTGCGCCTGGGCGACACCATCGATAAAGACATGGTTGCCGTTCCGATAGGCCCTCCATTGCGGATGGCTGTTGTCGCTTCGCAAGCGTACTTCGCTGCCCACGCCATTCCCAAGGCCCCGCGCGACCTGATGAGCCATCGCTGTATCAACCAGCGCATGCAGACATCAGGCGGGCTCTATGTCTGGGACTTTGAGCGGCGAGGCAAACAGGTGAACGTGCGAGTGGACGGCCAGCTGATTTTCAATACGTCGACCCATATCGTGCAGGCGGCAGTGGCCGGGCTGGGCGTTGCCTACCTGCCAGAAGAAGAGTTTGAACCGTACCTGCAAGAAGGCCGGCTGGTGCGCGTGCTGGAAGATTGGTGCCCACCGTTTTCAGGCTACTATTTGTACTATCCCAGCCGGCGGCAACCTTCGCCTGCATTTACGCTGGTTGCCAACGCATTGCGCCAAGCCCATTAAGGACGAGTGCCGGTTCAAATAAGCGGATCCGGCGTATGTCTTGCTCGTTCAGGCAGCGCTGATTCACGGGTACGGCTTTCAAGTAGTCGCTTTCAGTGCTGTTGCATTGAAACCGGGCGCTCAAATACCTCTAAAGAAACGTTACGGCTTGGGGCAAGCCGTAACGTTTAGTAACTCACATGCTAGTCCTCATGAGAATCTCGATATCCACCAAGTGATATAGGTTTCAAGGTGATTGTTTGACCATGATATGTATTTCAATCCCTGGTGGTTGGTCAGGTGTTTTACAGTCAGCGTCTCGGATTTACTTGCTGGATGCCTTTCGAATACGGCGTCTGATGCTTTCGGAAAGTAGGATATGGCAAATAATCGTCCGTTTATAAAGCTGAATTGCGCAGGGCCGGTGCTATTGTTCATTTTGTAGTTGGGTACTTCAAGTATTTTTAAAGAGAATTTTTTTCGAAGAAGGCCGCTGTTCTTTTCTGAGCTTTCTAGGAGTACAGGTTTGTAGCCTTCCGCTTCAAGGAAATCCAATGTTTGATCAACAAGACTACAGCTATTGAAGTTGTTTATTAGTGGGGGTGGAGAGTCCTCGCAAACACGTTCAATGTTCACGGATTCCTGGTGTCTGAGTCCAGCGGCCGCAAAAAACACAGTTGCCAGAGCAATCAGTACTGCTAATGTTTTCGACAGCTTAAGAATAGTATTAATGGTATGCACCTTCAGAGCTTGCCTTTGTCCCAGGCTGCGTCGGGAGTTTCGTACCGCTTGGCCATCGTGGGTTCCTGCCTTTGATGGCCGCGGACTTTGAGTCCCGACGATTGCTGGGGTCAAATGAGTTTCAGCTGATTTCGTACAGAGCCTAGTCCGCCTTGTCTGAAGAGCGTGCACAAAGCTGTTTTAACGCAGATGAGTAATCGCAAAACTAAACTCTTGTCACAGGTTGCTGATTTTTAAATAGAATTAAGCACTACATTTGGCGGCAACTCGCTGCCGCCAAGTTACAGAGAGCGTGTAGAAGCCTAGGTCTGGGTTGAACTCAACCTCTGCATGCAATGCGCCCTTACAGTACTCGCTGATGAGGCCACTACCATTTATCGGATGCCATCCAGTTGACTCGAGACCTGATTTGTAATAATCAAAAACCTGGCTTTGAGTCAGTGAGGTCTTGTATCGTTTTGAAGCTATTGCTGTGCTCATCTTATGATTGCTCGATTCGTTTATGAGTGCAGCGCCGTCAGGAGGAGCTATTTTTTCAACTTCGCGAATAAGCACTGAAATATTAACGTAGCTATTTTTTTGCTCTCTTTGAGCAGTGGCCCAATAAAAAACAATGGATAGGACAATCAAGACAAGAATAGCTTTGGCCGACAGGATAAGGTTGTTGCTTGCTTTTTTCTTCATTATTTGTTTGTCTGGCTGTTAACTGACCCAGGAGTTATCGCACCACCAATCCCAACTCCGATATTAATTGCTGCGCCGGCAGCGTTTCCAGCAAAAGCGCCGCCAAAACCGTAGTAATAGCTAGTCGATGCTCCATAACCAGTCAAATAGTTATTCAACTGAAGTTTTGATGGTATGAGTGGAGATAGAAGAAAACCAGCTGATGCATTTATGCCAAACCCACTGCTCGGGTATCCGCGTGTAACACCGCAGCCACAAAATCCGTCACCGTATCTGGTATAAGTCACACTGCATGTCATCATGTAAGCACTTGCCTCGGCGGAGACATAGTCTGGTGCATAAAGATTCCGCCATGTTGAGGCTTCCCTTGCTTGTGCAGCCTGAACTGCAGGCGAATTCATAGTGAACTGCGCTTTCCCGTAGTTAGAGAGTTGATCAGCACTCATGCCACTTACTCCTGGGAATGCTGATTGCAGTCCCCAGAAATCGAACTTAGAAATTGGGTTCCCCTCTGCGTACATATAGGTATTAAGGCCGCCATTGAGTCCAATCGGATCACTCTGCACATAGCGCCCAGTCTCCGGGTCGTAATCCCGAAAATAGTTGTAGTGAAATCCAGTCTCTGCATCGTAGTACTGCCCGGGAAAGCGCAGGTTAATTGTTAAAGTTCCGCTGGCTGCTCTCCCACCGAATGCGGGGGAATTCCACTCCCATACCTCTAATCCCGCCGCGTTCGTTGCGCTACGCGGTGTATTGAGATGGTCACTGTGGAGATGGAACACGGTGCTGTTTGCAGGTGCGCCGTTTGCGCTGTAGGTCACACTGATTCCACCCAAGGGCATCCCTTCGAGCCAGATATAAAACTGACTTGTCCGCTTGTTACCCTGCTTGTCGAACAGGGTCTCCCCAAGAAGTTCTCCACTCAGTCCATAGATAAACCTGGTGGTACCCTGCGGCGTACTTTTTTCCGTTCGTTGTCCGAGAGGGTTGTAGCGGAACCAAGCCTTGTTTTCTCCATTGATTTCCACCCTGCTCAGGCGATTCTGTTCGTCGTAGAAAAATTGGCGGGTGACGCCGTAGGTGCGGTCTCCGGTCAGGTTGCCTGACGCATCGGTATCCACTGAATAGTGGCCTGCCTGCACCATCCGATTACTGTTTGCCCCATATTGATAAGACGTGCTTGCGGTGAGACCAACCTCGCCGTCAACCAGGAAATCGAGTGCTGTCCCAGTGCGGTTGCCTGTCGCGTCATAAACATGAGTCAGCCGTTGGGAAGCTGTTGCTACTTCTATCAGACGATCCAGCGCGTCATAGCTGTAATCAAGGTTGCCGAGTGAACCGCGCCGCATTTGGGTGATATTTCCATGGGCATCATAGGTGTAGATCTTGCTCTGGCCGGCAACGGTTTGAGCGGTCAGCCGGTAGTCCAGATCGTAGGTACGTTGAAGCGTAGTCCCGTTGGCCCAGGTCAGGCTTTTAAGCGGACCGAAAGGTTGATACGTGATGTTACTGGCAAACGTGGTCAGTTGCCCTGTGCCGCGCCGGATCTGCACTTGGCTGATCTGTCCAGCGGTGTTGCGTGAGTAGACGATGCCGAAATCCGCCGGATAGTCGATCTTGCTCAATCGATTGGCTACGTCGTATCCGTAACCTACTCGTTCTGGCTGAATCACTGTATTTGCGGGCGCTGTTTGCCGCTGGGCTGTAACGTTGCCTTGGGCGTCGTAGGTGTAATTCAGTACCCCCGTGGCGTCCTCCAAGGCGGTCAGTCGGCCGATGCCTTTGTTACCGGCGGCAATTGAATCGTAGTGGAACTGAACGTCCAGTGCCGGGTTCGTCGGATAGCGGCGGGCGGTCAGGCGATTGAGCGCATCGTAGGTAAAAGTCGAGACCACACCACGCGCGTCCACCTGTTGCGTCACGTTGCCTGCGGCATCGTATTGGTAGTCAGTGGCGCCGCTGTCAGGGCTGTTCACCCGCGTCAGGTTTCCCAGGCCGTCGTATTGATATTGAGTGGTTGCACCACGTGGGTCGCGGACTTGCGTGAGGTTATCTTGAACGTCGTACTCAAGTTGAGTGATGCCATTGAGCGGGTCAGTATTCGTCACCCATCGGTTCAATGAGTCAAAGGCCCGTTGATGGCTGTGATTGCGGGGGTTGGTCAGCATGATCGGATTATCGTTAAGGTCGTACTGGGTCCGGCTTGTCTGGCCGGCAGCACCCACTGAACGCAGCAAGCGACCCAGTTCGTCATACACCCATTGATGTTGTCTGGTCAGATGACCGGTCTTGTCCTTGATCCTTACCGCAGTCCGGTTCCCCATCGGGTCGAGATCAAATTCGATCTGTTCCCCTGCGTTATTGCTCACTCGAATGAGCCGCCTTGCGTCGTCCCAGGTGTAAGCCGACCAGCTATTGTCTGCGCGAATTATCTTTGTGATGTCGCCCACGGCATTGTGTTCAAGGCGAACTGTGCCGGTAGCGTTACTCAGTGATTTCACCCAGCCTTGTGGTGCATAGGTCAGGTTTGTAATAACACCATTGGAATCGACAACTGTCTTAGGATTGCCGGCGACATCAAAGTTGGAAAATCTGGTGGTGTGGCCGAGCGCGTTGATAATGCGTACCAGATGTCCTTTGGCATCGTATTCATAGCGGGTAATGTCACTTACATCTGTTCGGGGCCCATCTGACGACTCCAGCAGCCCCTGGGTATTGTAGGTGAACGACCAGCCACGTTCGGCAGCTTGGCAAAGGGGAAGGGTGGTAATGGTTCCACCGAAAGCGAGAGTGAGCAGAGCAACCCTGCATGTCAATATGTTCATATTCAGATCCTTCTGAATTAACGTGAGATTATTGTTTTACTGAGCTGGCGCCCTTGAGTGTCGTAGGTGTATTGAATGGAGCGATCCGGTTCGTTGATGCGCACTGGGGAATACAACGTCGGGTGCCATTCGGTGGTGATTGTTCTCGCTTGAGGAGTGCCGCTCGCTTCCGTGCGAGAGGTTTCCAGGCCACGGTCGTTGTGGAGATAGGTGGTTATATTGCCTTTGTTATCTGTTTTTGTTGTCAGCAGACCGCGGGTGTCGTAGGTGAAAGTTGAGTTGCTATCGGGACAGGTGGCCGATGGAAAACCTGTAATGGATTTGATGCGTTTGATGCCTTGAATCAATTCAAATTGATAGTGCGTCTGCTTGCCCAAAGCGTTAGTGACTGTGGACGATCCATCACTGTTGTAGTTGACCAGGACTTTTTCAGCTCCAGCAGCGTGCTCACCTGAAATGGCGCGTCCTTGTTCATCATAGGTCCATGTGGCGTAACGTACCCCGCGTTCATCGATAATGCCGGTCAGCAGTCTGCGGTCGTTGGGGTCTTGATAAAGGTATTGTTTGTTTTCTGTATGGTTTGGATGGTTTTTGATCATCGAAGTAAGCTGTTTGTAATCATTGTAGGTGTAGCTAATGTTTACGTTGTTCGCTGTGACGGTAAGAGGTTGCTTCTTTGCGTCCTCGGTAAACGTTAAGGTGTTGCCAAAGCCGTCAGTGACAGTTGCAATGGTATTTAAGTATGTGATGTTTAGTGCGATACCCGATTTGATGAGCGCTATGAGCCTTCCGTCGCTGTCAAACTCAAGTACGTGATTGTTGGAGGCATGATAGCTCCAGCGGTTTGACAGGCGGGTGAGCTTGCCCGTTTCTGGTGGTTTACCCTTATACGACGTACCTTCCTTTTCGAAATAGGAGAGGTTTCCATTATGATGAATAAGCGTGATCAGGTTCTCTTCGAAACTTAGTCTGGATGAATAACCATGTCGCCATATTCCATCGGTGCTTCTATAGGACTTTGAAAACTCGAGTGGATTTAAAGATGAATGTGAGTTCGAAACAGAGTAGTCACTTTCGAGTTGTATTTTATAGCCTGTTGCGAAATTTATCGGATTTCCCGTTAGGCTTGAAGGGCAGCTGTTGTCCACCCCTTGGGCTTCGCATTGTTCGGTGAAGTTATTAAAAGCTTTCCCGCCTTCGCATGAGTTGCCATGCCGGTATATCGATATGGCTAGATTATCATCGGGCCCGTCACCATAGAAAAGGTTACAGGTCCATTGGTTTTCCCTTGAGGTGGGAGTGGCAGAGCCGTATTCATACATTTCGTACTCAGTGTTTTCGTGCAGAAATCGACAGGCTAGTTCTGGGGATAGATGATTTTTCTGTGGTCCCTGCCAATCCCAAGCTTCCGGTTGAATATGCCAGTAATATTCCTCTGCTGTTGTGTTAAAGCTAGTGGCAAGCAGTGAGAGTGTCAGAGAGTATGAGGCGAGTATTTTGGGCAACATTGGGCGTCCTTGCGGTTTTTTAGGTTTTAAACTCCCTTGATGATCTCTTGGTGCGACGCTGTGAAAAAGATACATATATAGTGTGTTTGTAACCTTGTGTTGTGATCCAACAAAGCACTCGCCACGCTGCCAGTCAGGAAAACGACCAATAGCCACCGATCGCTGCGGGTCGCCTACACTCACTTGTGTATTTGACTTCCCGCGGACGCAGGGCAACTTTTCACGCCTAGTCGCTTTCAGAACACGTTTCGTCGTCCATGTGCAATCGCCAACCCCCGGGAGTGGCAAGCTGTGAGGATGCCCCGGATCAGGTGCGCCAAAGACACCTGGCCGGAGAGCGAGAATGGCGATCGGATGTGCCACGCGACCGTGACGTGGGCCGGCCGCCGCAGCCAAGACTCCGGACGGCTGCCGCTATGCGGTGGTGTCGTTCGAGATGCCGAGGTACGTTATATGCCCGATGAGACGCTTCACCTGCCTTTGATTCACAGCGTGCTTGCGCGCGAAAAGGACACCCCCGGTGCCTTGCTGCCTATTCTCCATGCCATCCAGGCAGGCTGCGGGTATGTCCCCGACAGCGCCGTCCCGGAGATCGCCCACGCCCTCAACCTCAGCCAGGCTGAAGTGCGCGGGGTCATCAGCTTCTACCACGATTTCCGCACCACGCCGCCGGCGCGCCATACCCTGCGCCTGTGCCGGGCCGAGTCCTGCAAGAGCATGGGCGCCGAGACCCTGGCTGCGCAGTTGCGCGAGCAATTGGCGCTGGACGATCACGGTACCAGCGCCGATGGAAGCATCAGCCTGCGGCCAGTCTATTGCCTGGGCGCCTGCGTCTGCTCGCCGGCCCTGGAGCTGGACGGGGAGTTGCATGCGCGGATCACGCCTGAGCGTCTGCGTCAGTTGGTTAATGATTGCAGGGAGGAGGGCGCATGCTGACGCTCTGTATCCCCCGCGATTCGGTAGCCCGTGCCGTGGGCGCGGACAAGGTGGCCGATGCGTTGGTCCTTGAGGCTGAGCGTCGACAGCTGCCGTTGACGGTGTTGCGCACCAGTTCCCGAGGCCTCTATTGGCTGGAACCGCTGGTGGAGCTTGAAAGCGCCGGCGTCCGGTTGGGCTTTGGCCCTGTCACACCGGCCGATGTGCCGGGCCTGCTGGATGCGCTGGCAGG
Organism: Pseudomonas sp. 3JA; assembly: GCF_036961705.1. NCBI lineage: Bacteria > Pseudomonadati > Pseudomonadota > Gammaproteobacteria > Pseudomonadales > Pseudomonadaceae > Pseudomonas > Pseudomonas sp. 3JA. Next base: position 67,264 of record NZ_JBAMDJ010000009.1, on the reverse strand, counting down.
CGATCCTGGCAGCCATCCGCTGGCCCTGGGGCCGGTGGAGGAGCTTCCCTATCTCAAGAGCCAGCAGCGCCTGCTGTTTGCGCGCGCCGGCATCACCCAACCGCTGTCCCTGGACGATTACCGTGCCCAGGGCGGTTTCCTGGGCCTGGCCCGGTCCATCCAGATGGATGGCGCTGACGTGGTCGCCAGCGTGCTCGATTCCGGCCTGCGCGGTCGGGGCGGTGCGGCGTTCCCGGCGGGCATCAAGTGGCGCACGGTGCGCGATGCCGTGGGTGCACAGAAGTATGTGGTGTGTAACGCCGATGAAGGCGACTCCGGCACCTTCGCCGACCGCATGTTGATGGAGGGCGATCCCTTCCTGCTGATTGAAGGCATGATCATCGCCGGCCTCGCCGTAGGCGCGACGATGGGCTACATCTACGTGCGTTCGGAATACCCGGCCGCCATCAGTACCCTGAACGATGCGTTGCGCATTGCTCGCGACGCCGGCTATCTGGGGGCGAACGTGAGCGGTAGCGGCCGCACCTTCGACATTGAGGTTCGTGTCGGGGCCGGCGCCTATATCTGTGGCGAAGAAACCGCACTGCTCGAATCCCTCGAGGGCAAGCGCGGCACGGTTCGCGCCAAGCCGCCACTGCCAGCGATTCAAGGCCTGTTCGGGCTGCCGACGCTGGTGCACAACGTGGTGACCCTGGCCTCGGTGCCGATCATCCTGGAGAAGGGCGCGCAGTTCTATCGCGACTTCGGCATGGGCCGTTCCCTGGGCACGATGCCGTTCCAACTGGCCGGCAACGTCCGCCAGGGCGGTCTGGTGGAGCGCGCCTTCGGCCTGAGCCTGCGTGAACTGGTGGAAGGCTACGGCGGCGGTACCGCCAGCGGTCGCCCCCTGAAAGCCGCGCAAGTGGGTGGGCCGTTGGGGGCCTGGGTGCCGCCTTCGCAATTCGATACGCCGCTGGACTACGAGGCGTTCGCCGCCATGGGCGCGATGCTTGGCCACGGTGGTGTGGTGGTCGCCGACGACAGCCTGGACATGGCCCAGATGGCCCGGTTCGCCTTGCAGTTCTGCGCCGAGGAATCCTGCGGCAAGTGCACGCCATGCCGGATCGGCTCCACCCGTGGGGTGGAAGTGGTGGATCGCTTGATCGCCAGCACCGAAGCCGGTGCTCGTCAGGAACAGGCCCTGCTGTTGCAGGATCTGTGCGACACCCTGCAATACGGTTCGCTCTGTGCCCTCGGTGGGATGACGTCCTACCCTGTCGCCAGCGCCCTCAAGCATTTCCCCGCCGACTTCGGTCTGGCGACCACGGAGGCCGACCAATGATCAACATCTTCGATCCCAGCACCGACATCGACCTGGGCACCCCGGCGCGTGAAAGCGACGTGCAGGTCAGCCTGACCATCGACGGGCGTGAAATCAGCGTCGCCTCCGGCACCTCGGTCATGCGTGCCGCGGCCTTGCTCGGCACCACCATCCCCAAACTCTGCGCCACCGACAGCCTGGAGGCGTTCGGTTCCTGCCGCATGTGCCTGGTGGAGATCGACGGCATGCGCGGCTATCCCGCGTCCTGCACCACGCCGGTAACCGAAGGCATGGTGGTGCGCACGCAAACCTCCAAGCTCGCCACGCTGCGGCGCAACGTGATGGAGCTGTACATTTCCGACCACCCGCTGGACTGCCTGACATGCCCGGCCAATGGCAACTGCGAATTGCAGACCGTGGCGGGGCAGGTGGGCCTGCGCGAAGTGCGCTACGGCTACGAAGGCGCCAATCACCTGGCTGAGGCCAAGGACGTTTCCAACCCGTATTTCGACTACGACCCGAGCAAGTGCATCGTCTGCAACCGCTGCGTGCGTGCCTGCGAGGAAATCCAGGGCACCTTCGCCCTGACGATTACCGGACGCGGCTTCGATTCCCGGGTGGAAGCGGCCGGCGGTGACAACTTCCTCGATTCCGAATGCGTTTCCTGCGGCGCCTGCGTGCAGGCGTGCCCGACGGCGACCCTGATCGACAAGAGCGTCGTGGAGATCGGCCAGCCGGAGCGTAGCGTCATTACCACGTGCGCCTACTGCGGCGTGGGTTGCTCGTTCCGCGCCGAGATGAAAGGCGAACAACTGGTGCGCATGGTTCCGGACAAGAACGGCCAGGCCAACCACGGCCACTCCTGCGTCAAGGGCCGCTTCGCCTGGGGCTACGCCACGCATCCTGACCGCATCACCAAGCCGATGATCCGCAAGCACATCAACGACCCATGGCAGGAAGTCAGTTGGGATGAGGCGGTCACTTACGCCGCCAGCGAGCTGCGCCGCATCCAACTGAAGTACGGACGTGACTCCATCGGCGGCATCACCTCCAGCCGCTGCACCAACGAAGAAACCTACCTGGTGCAGAAACTGGTGCGCACCGCCTTCGGCAACAACAACGTCGACACCTGTGCCCGTGTTTGCCATTCGCCCACCGGTTATGGTCTCAAGCAGACCTTGGGCGAGTCCGCCGGTACCCAGAATTTCGACTCGGTGATGAAAGCCGACGTCATCCTGGTGATGGGCGCCAACCCGACTGACGCGCACCCGGTGTTCGGCTCCCAGCTCAAGCGCCGCCTGCGCCAGGGCGCACGGCTGATCGTCATCGACCCGCGGCGCATCGACTTGGTGGATTCGCCTCACGCCCGTGCCGAGCTGCACTTGCAACTGCGTCCGGGCACCAACGTGGCCATGCTCAACGCGTTGGGCCATGTGATTGCCACCGAAGGCTTGATTGACCAGCCTTTTGTCGACGCTCGCTGCGAGGCGGCGGACTTCGCGCGCTGGCGCGATTTCGTCAGCCAGCCGGAAAACTCCCCCGAGGTCCTGGGCCCGGTGTGTGGCGTGCCTGCCGAGCAGATCCGCGCCGCGGCACGGCTCTACGCCACCGGCGGCAATGCCGCCATCTACTATGGTCTCGGCGTCACCGAACACAGCCAGGGCAGCACCTCGGTCATGGGCATTGCCAACCTGGCCATGGCCACCGGCAACATCGGTCGCGAAGGTGTCGGGGTGAACCCGCTGCGTGGACAGAACAACGTCCAGGGCTCCTGCGACATGGGTTCGTTCCCCCACGAACTGCCCGGCTACCGGCACGTTTCCAACGAAACCGTACGCGCCCAGTTCGAACAGGCGTGGAACGTGACCCTGCAACCCGACCCGGGCCTGCGTATTCCGAACATGTTCGAGGCCGCGCTGGACGGCACCTTCAAGGCGCTTTATTGCCAAGGCGAGGACATCGCCCAGAGCGACCCCAATACCCAGCATGTGACGGCCGCGCTGTCCGCTTTGGAATGCGTGATTGTCCAGGACATCTTCCTCAACGAGACGGCCAAGTTCGCCCACGTGTTCCTGCCGGGCAGCTCGTTCCTTGAGAAGGACGGCACCTTCACCAACGCTGAACGTCGCATCTCCCGCGTTCGCAAGGTGATGGATCCACTGGCCGGCAAGGCCGACTGGGAGGCCACCATCGCCCTGGCCGACGCCCTGGGCTACAAGATGCACTACAACCATCCTTCGCAAATCATGGATGAAATCGCCCGCCTGACGCCGACTTTCAGCCGCGTCAGCTACGCCGAACTGGATCGTCACGGCAGCCTGCAATGGCCTTGCAACGATGCCGCGCCGGACGGTACGCCGACCATGCACATCGACCAGTTCGTACGTGGCAAGGGCCGTTTCATGCTCACCGGCTACGTGCCCACCGAGGAAAAGGTCAACAGCCGCTATCCACTGCTGCTGACCACCGGACGCATCCTCAGCCAGTACAACGTTGGCGCCCAGACCCGACGCACCGACAACGTGGCATGGCACGAGGAGGACCGGTTGGAGATTCACCCAACCGACGCCGAGAACCGCGGGATCGTCGACGAAGACTGGGTGGGCATCGGCAGTCGTGCCGGGCAGACGGTGCTGCGTGCGAAGGTGACCGAGCGGGTGGCACCGGGCGTGGTCTACACCACGTTCCACTTCCCTGAATCGGGCGCCAACGTGATCACCACCGACAACTCCGACTGGGCCACCAACTGCCCGGAATACAAGGTGACCGCGGTCGAGATCGTGCGGGTCAGCCAGCCTTCGGAATGGCAGAAGCGCTACCAGGCCTTCAGTGATGAACAGGGACGCTTGCTCAGGGAACGTCGCCATGCCGAGAAGGCGGAGGTGCGTCGATGAGCTCTGACAGCTTGATAAAGATGGCCAACCAGATCGCCCAGTATTTCGCCAGCGAGCCGGATCATGCGTTGGCGGTGAATGGCGTGCGCCAGCACATCAAGAGCTTCTGGACGCCGGGCATGCGCCGGCAATTGCAGGGTTGGCAGCAGATGCATCCGGGGGCCGTCCTGCACCCCCTGGTGCTGGAGGCACTGGCGGAGCCGGAGGAGACGACCTAGCGCGTTTTACTGGCGTCAAGTTATCTGCGTTGCGCTGATCAGGTGGCTGTCCTACTCTCCGAGACAAGGCATTGTGCCAGCAACGACTAGGGGAAAGGGATGTTCACCGAAAACGCACCGGTTCAGGTAGGGAAGGCGTTGCGCGTAGCCTTCGGCGCTCGATTCGCATGGGTATGCGGATTGTCACTCTTCATCGCGGGTTGCGCCGTTCCAACAGGAACGGCGCATCTTTTCAAGGTTCAACCTGCTCGTCCCTCGACCGTCGTCGATAAGCAGTTCGAAGATGCAGCAGCACTAAAGCTCAAGTGGCAACAAGCCCAGGAGGCCCACGCTGCCCTTGTGAAAAAAGGGGCGACCTCCGCCGAACTCGCTGCTACCGATGCACAAACGCAGCAAGCAAGAAAAGAATTCCAGGATGCCATCCGCAATTTGAAAGCCGAGCGCCTGCGTATCGATGGTGACATCTTCAGCGCCGATAAAGCTGGCGCCATTCGTAAACCTGACAGCAACGGCAACGGTGGCGATGTGTTCGCTGTCTATTTGACGGATGCTTACTTTAAATACCTCAAGGATCTCGGTGGGGTGAACGAAGTCGTGATCGTTGCCGAGTTCACCGAAGTGGGGGGCGAGAATAAAAGCGAAACGGTGACCAAAGTACTTGGGCCGTTCCTTGGGGTCGCCGATAACGCCAAGCCGAACCTGCTGAATAAATTGTTGTACGGCCCCAAAAAGCTTGAGTCTGATCACCTGTCGATGAAACTGACCGTACTGGAATACGACCAGGGCGAGAACGAAGACTCCGCTGCATTTCTCGATTTTATCGGCTCGGCCAGCAAGACATTGTCCCTGGCCAATCCGATAACAGCCGCTGAGCAAGTATTTGCCAAAGAAGTCGCCAAGAGTCTGCTGGCCCTCAACAAAGACGATATTGTGTTGCAGATCGACGTGGATCTGGTGGCTGGCCCCGACGATGAGGCATTGGAAGATAACGGCTCGGTCTTGGCGCTCAGGCCTGGGAATTATGTGCTGATCAACCAGGAGCGCTGTGCCCCCACCAATTGTTATTTCTATTTGACGAATCGTGGCAATAAAGAGAACCCGCTGGCTTGGCTGGGGGATACGTTGATGTTGGTGCCCACCGCCATGCGTCGCGGTTGGACTGACACGCCAGACGGTGCGTCGTTGGAGGATATCCAGGCTGGAGAGATCGAGTACGCCAATCACGGTCTGCAACAGCGCGGCAAGAACGAGACGTTCCTAGGCAAGACCTGGGTGTCGTTTGCGGTCCGCAAGGGTGGCGATGACGTGCTCTGGGGACGGCGACGTGCGTTGATCGAGGCAGAGAAAGCCGTCCAATACATCAATAGGCAAGAGACGAGTGCGCTGTTGAAGAGTGCCGACTATGAACGTGCCCGGACGGCCCTGGATGCGGCCCAGCAGGCCGAGCAAGAGAGCCGCAGCGGGATAGCTTTCGTTTCCCCCTTGGATGCCAAGGGTCGATTCGCGCCTTCAGCCAAGAACGACTCGTTTTGCCTTACGCATGCCAAGCCGGTCAGCAACCCCCAATATTCGTTCTACCAATTGAACGGGACTGCTGCGCCTACGCCGATCAAGAGCGTGGCTATTGTTCCGGGTAAGTCCACCTCCAGCGTGTCGTGCTTCAGCTATCCTGCAAACACTTTGCTTACTGGCAAGTATCAATTGGTCGTGACCACGCCAGGGGTGATGATCCCGGTGACCCAGACTGCGACCTTTGAGATGTTGCCATGAGTTGAAGAGGGAAGCGCAAGTGCGTCGATAAGCAACCCTGGCCGGCATCGTCATGGCGAATAGCAAGCCGGCCAGGGTTGTTTACAACTCAGCGAACAGTCAATTGACGGTGATGTACGGGTCCCACGTGTTGGTTGGGCCAATCTGGTTCAGGTTACGGTCCAGCAGAACGAAGACGATTTGGTACCAGAGCTTTCCCGGGCTCAGCGCAGTGGACTGCCAGATGGTATAGGTCACATCGGTCTTGGCAATGCCTCCGGGGGCACCATTGTCCAGATAGGGCACTGGAATGCCTGGGATATTGAAAGATTGCGGGGTCGAGATGGTGCCCTTGTAATCACCGCCCTGATGAGGGTCGCCGATCAGGACGTTTTTGATCAAGGCGATGCGGTCGAAGTTGCGCGACAGCGTGGTGGCGCGCCAACGAATGATGTCACCGGGGTTTACGTCGAACCACAACTCGTTGCCGCCTTCGCCGGTGTTGCCGGTGGCATGGCTGTCGACGGCACTGCGGGTCACCAGCATGGCAATCGCGCCGCCTACGTCGTTGGGGTGGGCGAGCAGGTAGTCGGCGTCAACGTTGACGAGCACATCAATAGTTTGGGTCGCTCCAGACATGTTGTTGCTCCTTGAGAGTAATGACATTGACGACCGCCCTTGCAAAGGGTGTCCGGGCCACCCGGTCCCTGGGTGCGGTCTCGGGAGGAACGATAGGTGATGGCCCTGTAGTGTCAAATTTCCAATTCTTGACGCTGGCGAAACGGAGCGAAGCGCAACACAACCAAGCCTTTGATTTGCCTTTGTCGTGGTCGATCTCTTAACGGACTTCTGGTTGTCTTCTGAGGGTCTCAGAGGGCAAAGGCGCACAACCGTTGTCGGTGACTGCTTCTGATCTTGCGGAGGATGGGAGCCATACCGACCGCAGTTCAGTTGTGGGGTTGATTCGCCGTCCAGCGCTTCATCTCTTCGGCAATGAAGTGATGCACCAGGTCGCTGTACATCTTCTCAATGGCATCCGGGCTCAAGCCTTCGGCCTCGGCCCACTCGCGTCGTGTCGCCAACATGGCCTTCAAACGCTCCGGTGCCTGTACCGAAGTTACCGATGTCTTGAATTTCGAGGCAGCGAGCACGTATTGATAGCGCTTGCCCAGCAGCGTGATGACGGCCTGGTCGAGGGCATCGATTTCGCGTCGGATGTCCTCCATGTTTGCGCATTGTGAGGGTTGTAACGGGTCCATGCCGTGAGCTCCGCTTGTTGAACAAGATCGGCCCGACGTGAGCCGATCTTCTGATGGAGTTTAGAAGCGCCAGTCTTCAGCGCGAACGACACGACAGAAGGCGCCTGCCAGGGTTGCGTTGTGATGGGCAACGATCATTTCTGCCTTCAATTCAGGCGTGTCGGAACAGGTATGACCGTCGGCGATCAGGACCGCGTCGAACCCCAGGTCCCGAGCGGCTCGGCAGGTGCTGTCGATACAATACTGGGTTTTCATACCGGTGATGACCAGGCCTTCAGCATCGCAAGCCTTTAGCCGCGCTGCCAGGCCCGTCTGGGTGAAGGCGTTGGGGCGGTTTTTTTCGAAGATGATTTCGTTCCCTTCCAAATGCAGTTCCTGCACCAGTTGCGTCAGCGGGCTTGCAGGGTCGATGGGCGAGCCAGGCGGGCCTACGTGGCGAGCCAGGAAAATCGGTGCGCCAGCTCTCCGGGCCTTGAGCAGCAAGCCATTCAACGTGTCCAGCAACGCTTCGCCGGCCCAGGGGGTATCCGGGCCGTGAAACAACCCAACTTGCATATCGAGAATCAACAGAGCGTGCATGGTGCTTTCCTTGCGTGTGGGCCAGCGACGCAAGGGCAAAAGAAAAGGCCCTTACCATCACTGGCGGGCCTTTGGGATTCGTTTGTCAGCGACTCACGACATCTCGCACGACCCGCCTTGGGCGGTCGTGGTTGTGGTGATCAAGGTCATCTGAGAATGATTCATGGCCTGACAGTACCTGCAGGCCATCCGGCTTGGCAAGCCTTGCTTGCGCAGATATATGCGGCCCCTGTTTGGATGGGGGGACACTGTGGCGAGGGAGCTTGCTCCCGCTCGGCTGCGCAGCAGTCGTAAAACCGGTGTTTGCGGTGTGCCTGGCGAAACGCGGTGACTGGTTTGGGGCTGCTTCGCAACCCAGCGGGAGCAAGCTCCCTCGCCACAGGGGGTGGTTAGCCTTCTAGTCCGCGCCGTTCGATCACGCCGAACACATCCGCCACATCCTGCACCAGAATCCGGGCGACGTTGGTGATGGTGTTGATGTCACTCGATGCCGAATCACTCAGGCTGGTGCAGGCGACCAGCGTCAGGTAATCGAGTGTGGCGTGCAGGCGTTCGCTGGCACAAGCATGGAGTTCGGGCAGCGGGGCTTGGGTGTCGATCAGCAGGACGGGGTGGGTGGTAGCTGCGTGTGGGTTCGCAGACCGAGGATACGAAGGAACCCGGCAGACCCGAAGATCTCCCACACACAGCCACCATAAAAGGACGTCGACCGCCAAAGGCACCCATTGTTACTTTTATGATGCTTGGTTGCTATCGTATCTGTTGGGCTGCGAAACCCAATCACCGGCCAAAGCCAGCGACGACCCCAACTATAGAAGTCGGCAGAAGTCGATTCCAGCCGCAACAACCGACCTGTAGGACACCCCAGCCCCCTGTGGCGAGGGAGCTTGCTCCCGCTCGGTGGCGCAGCCGCCGTAAAACCGGTGCCTGCGGTGTACCTGGCGAAACGCGGTGGCCGATTTGGGGCTGCTTCGCAACCCAGCGGGAGCAAGCTCCCTCGCCACGGGAGGTAAATTCCTACACGGTTTTAGGACGCCCCAGTCCTCTCTGCCAAAACGCTTCACATCCTGGCGATGCTGACCGACAATGCCGGTTCCGCTCCGGGGTAGTTCAGCGGTAGAACACCTGGCTCTTACCCGGGTGGGCGCTGGTTCGAATCCAGCCCCCGGACCCATTACATCGCAAGGTCATGAGGACGCATGTTCAGGGACGATACTCGATCTGATGGAACACCTGGCATGGGCACGGGCTATGCGATCTTTCAATTGTCGAAAGCGCTCATCGCCCAGCGCGCTGATCCTGAGTCAGAAGCGTACGCCAAAGCGGCTCAGCGGATTGCCCGCTGGCAGCAGGTATTGGCGCATGCAGTGCAGGGCACTGCGCAGTACGGATCACGTATGCCGCTGGCGGATGTTCCCGTCTGGGTGACGCTGGAGGTCGCCACTGGCGGCTTTGCCACGGGGCACCTGCTGGCGGGCGGCGACCTGAATGAGCACGAGCGAGAGCTGGCCGCATCGATCCCAGGCATCCGTCCGGGCCTTGAACGCCTGGATATCAATGCGTGGTATCTGACGGATGAAGGCCTTGAAGTATTGCGGGGATATCTGGCGGAGGGCAGTTACCGAGTCGAAGTTCCGGAAGAGTCAGCCCTGCTGAGTGTGACTTGGCTGTTAGGGCAACAGCGAGTGGACGAAGCCTGGGCTCTCATAGAAACGATCACACCCTTCTTCGACCGCTTGCGTTTCTTTCCATCACCCTGTGAAAAGCTGCAATTTTCTGCGGCGCAAATACATGTCTTTGATGTCGGTGAGATTCGGCAGCGGCTCTTGAAGTTGCGCGGTCAATCACGTGTGGCGGTTCAAAAACAGGTTATCGAAGTCTGCTTACCCCTGTATGACGCCGCCGTGTCCCATTTTCTTTTGACTTACCAAGACGATTGGCCCTGCAGGGTTTATCCAGAGGGGTGGCGTGAACAGGCTGCTTTGCTTTGCACTCGCGTCAATGCAGCTCGCGAAACGCAAGGGGACACAGTCGGGGTTTCGAAACGCCGCTGGGAACTGTTCGCGCTGCTCGAACAATGCGCTGGCGATTCGAACTCGCTGACAGGCCGTCAAGTGGGTCGCGTTCGTCAGATTGTTGATGATTTCGTGCGCAAGCATGGGCGGCCTGACTCCAGCGCTCACCGTGAGTACCGGTCAACGCAACGCGAGCATGTAGCGGCGCCGGGGCATCACGTCATCGCCAAGGCTGTTGCCATGCGAATGGAGCGCTATCCGGCCAACGATGGGGTCGCGGATTTGACTCCCTTGCTTGAACCGATCACTACGGAAGAGGCAAACGTCTTCGCCTTGACGGACGGAGCTGATCTTCCGCAGGCGATTCGCCGGCGCGTGGAGCGCTGCCGTAGCGGTACGATTGCTGAGTTGATCGAACACGGCTTGATTACCTCGGGCGACACCGTCGCGCGGGTATTGCCGGCGATGAGCGCTGAAATACGTAGTTCCGGATTCCGCGACCCCTCGGTGGGCAATTTATACGCCGCTACTTATCGTGTTTTTCGTCGGCGGCGCTCGTTGTTATTGCTCGATCTGCAAAGCCAGGTCAGGCTGAGCGAGTTGCCGTGGGTCGCGGCCATCGAAGGCAATCGCCAACGTGACCCTGCCGATGCGGACATTGCCCGGCAGGCGCTTATCGAGTCCTCAGCGCTGACGTTATCTGCCTTCCCCCAGGCGATTGTGCCCAACAAGCTGCTTAAGGAACTGTGCGCCCTCGCTGAAACTGCCGGGTTGAATCTTCCCTTCGTTGACGAAGTCGCTTCGGACATATTCATGGGGGAGTTTTCAAACAAGTTCATCGACGCCGCCAGGCGCGCGGCCAAGGCGCTGACAGGCACCCTGTACGCCCGTTACTACGACATTGATATCGACGTACTGGCGAGGCTTCCCGATAAACCCAAGTCGAAGGCGAACGGATCGTTTTGGCGGCGCTCGTCGAGTACCGATGCTTTGACTTCCTTGTGCGCGCGACGCGCAAACGCAGAACTCAATACCTGGAATCCAGCAACCAACGGCACCATCATTGAGCAACAACAGATACTGACCACGCAGAATCTCTCATTGTTCTTTTGCGAGCTCAATTTGAGAACCCTGTTGTATCCACGCTTGAGCTCACTCGTTCAGGTCTGTTTTGAATGGATCTGCAGGCGTCAGCAGATGCGAATCGAGCATTATCATGGGCGTTTGATCATGCTCAAGAACACCGCATACGCCTGGCGCCAGATGGTGTTTTACCTGTCCATGCTCAACGAGTCCGAAAGGGGGCTTGCTATCGAGGCTATCGAAGCGCATTTCGCTCAGCAGCCAGGTGCTTTCCGGGAGAAATTCCAACCTGTGATGATTGGACTGCGCGTCGCGGCAGCGGGCCGTCGCCTGCCACAACATGAACCGACTGCCGAAGGTGCGCGTGTTTTTCTGGGGTGGACAACTGAGTCGCATTGGCTGCGATAAAAATTTCAGTAGAGGGCGCGTGATCAAGTCCCAGGCACATCTTCGACTCGATCAACGCCAAGCCCGAAAAAACGCCCTGATATCCTCCGACGTAGGCGCCTGCGGCATCGGCAAATGCCCCGGCACGTTGCAGGAAGGCGGTTTCTGCATCGGCTTCCTGGGCATGCCAATCGAACGCGGTCGACCAATGTGCGAGAAGTTCTCGTAGCACATCCATGTCCATGCCTTCGCTCCAGCCTTGCTCGGCCAAGGGCTCTGGTAGCCTTGCGTTCAGCAGGCGGTGCCGAAGGTCTTCAAGGACGCTGTCGGGGATGTCGATGGAAAGGCTCGATGAGCATGATTACGCCTTCGGCTGAGCGGTGGCCGGCTGCCGGATCTGAGAAAATAGCCAATCAACAAAAAACTGCGCGTCAACCGCGGCATCCCGAGACACACCGTAATAGTAACGGGACAACGGCAGGCGCAACGACGGCAGTGGACAGGTCAGGCGCCCGTTGGATAGATCCTTGCTCAATAGTGAAGCCGGACACAACGCCACGCCCAGCCCATCGACGGCGGCTTGCAGCACCAGGTGCATGTGGTCGAATTGCAAGGTTGGCGAGTTGTGCAAGGGGCTGATGCCCGCGTGTACTGTCCACGCTTGCCAATCGCTGCTGCGGGTCTTGCCCGACAGCAATGTGTGCCGGGCCAGGTCGTGGGTGTTTTCCAACGGCACGCTTTGCAGCAATGATGGCGCGGAGACCAGCAATAGGTCGTCTTCCAGCAATGCCGTGGGCTGCACATGGGCTGACCATCCGGCGCGTCCACGGCGGATGACTACGTCGAAGGGTTCTCGTGACGGGTCCGGTGGTCTGGTGCTGGTGACCACTTCGGGCTTGATGTCCGGATGCAGCGCCACGAAATCCGGTAGCCGAGGGATCAACCAGCGCACCGCGAAGGAGGGGCGCACGTTGATGATCACTTTGCGCTGGGCTGCACTGCGTGTCAGTGCGGTGGCGGCATTGGCGATCTGGGTCAGCGCCTCGCTGACCTGTTCGTAAAACGCCTTCCCCTCAGGCGTGAGCAAAGACTGACGGGTTCGACGTTCGAACAGCAGCACGCCCAAGCGCTCTTCGAGCAGCTTTACGTGGCGGCTGACGGCACTGTGGCTCACGTGCAGTTCTTCGGCGGCGCGGCTGAAGCTCTGGTGGCGAGCGGCAGCGGCGAAGGCGCGGACGGCGTTCAACGGGGGGAGGTTGGCGATCATGCGTCTAATTTAGTCACATATGAGTCGCAATTAAAACGTTTGTCAGCGTCCCGGTGCCACGCCACCCTGAAGGCCACAGCAATTCGCCTTCAATGTGGAGTGATGCATGGCCGGTTATGGACTTTTTCTGATCCTGGCGACCCTGACGGTGCTCAGCCCGGGCCCCGGTGTGGTGTTGACGATTTCCAATGCCTTGCGCCATGGCTGGCGCGGTGCACTGCCGGGCATCTTCGGGATCGCGTCGGGCGCGTTTATCGTGGCGGGTATCTGCGCCAGCAGCTTGGGATTGATCCTGGCCGCCTCGGCGACGGCCTTCACGCTTTTGAAATACATCGGCGCGCTGTACTTGTTGTACCTGGGCATCAAGATGTGGCGCACCCAACGCTTCGTGCCCGAACTCACGGTCACGTCCACGCGCCCGTGGCGGCGATTTGGCGAGGCGCTGTCGATCCAGTTGCTCAACCCCAAGGCCGGGTTTTTCTTCCTCGCCGTGTTCCCTCAGTTCATCAAGCCGTTGGATCACTATTACAGCCAGTTCTTCTTGCTGGTGTTGTCCTATAGCGTGCTTGTCGTACTGGTGCATTCCGGTTATGCGCTCATGGCCAATGGCGCCAGGGGCTGGCTCTCTTCAAGCCAGGGCGCCAGGATCGTCGGCAAGCTGTCGGGCATCACCTTCCTGGGGTTCGGCGTGCTGATGGCGTCTGCCAGCAAATGACGAGTACACGTCAACGCCGCCCCGTGCGCGTACTCACATCCACCCACACCGCCAGCACCAGAATGCTGCCCTTGACGATCATCTGCCAGTAGCTGTCGACGTCGAGCATGGACATGCCGTTGTCCAGGCTGGTGATCACCAGCGCGCCGAGGAGAGCACCGTAGACCGTGCCAGAGCCGCCGCGCATGGAGGTGCCACCGATGAAGCAGGCGGCGATGGCATCGAGTTCGCCCATGTTGCCCGCCGACGGTGAGCCAGCGGCCAGGCGTGCGGTGTTGACCACGCCGGCGAGGGCGCACATCACGCCCATGATGCCGAAGATCCACAGCTTCACGGCCTGTACGTTGATGCCGGACAGGCGCGTGGCTTCCATGTTGCTGCCCACCGAATAGACACGTCGACCGAACACGGTCTGGCTGGTGACGTAGCTGAATACGCCCAGCAGGATCAGTAGGAGCAGCACCGGCACCGGGATGCCGTCGTAGCTGTTGAGGGTATAGACGAACCCCGCCAGCACCGCGCCGATCACCACCACGCGCAATACGTCACGCACCAGAGAGTGGGCCGCCAGGCCATGGAGGGCACGGTTGCGCCGCTGTTTCCAAGTCAGAAACAGCGTCAGGGCGAACAGCAGGATACCGAGCCCGGTCCCGACCGTGTGCGGCAAGTAACCCTGCCCAACGTAGACCAGTTCCGGTGACACCGGGGCAATGGTGGTGCCGCCGGTTACTCCCAGCAGAACGCCGCGAAACGCGAGCATGCCACCCAGCCCGACGATGAACGACGGGATACGCAGGTAGGCGGTCATGTAGCCGTTGCCCAAGCCAATCACCAAGCCGCACAGGGCCACCAAACTCAGGTTCGCCAGCAGCGGAATGTGATAGACCACGTCGAGAATCGCCGCCAGGCCACCGAGCAGCCCAAGCAATGAACCCACCGACAAATCGATCTCGCCGCTGATGATCACCAGCACCATGCCGCAGGCCAGGATTCCGGTGATGGACATCTGCCGCAGCAGGTTGGAGAGGTTGCGCGGGGTCACGAACCCACCCTCGGTCTGCCAGCTGAAAAACAGCCAGATCAGCGCCACGGCGATCACCAGCGCGAGCATTTTGTAGCGGGAAAACAGCTGTTTGACCTGATTCATCTACGCGGACTTCCGATCATTATTGTTATGGCCATCGGGATGGCTGAGCGCGGCGGCAAGCACTTGTTCCTGGGTCAGTTCGTGGTTGATGAAGTCACCGCGCAACTGGCCTTCGCCGATCACCAGGACGCGGTCGGAAACCCCCAGCACCTCGGCCAGCTCCGAGGACACCATGATGATCGACACGCCTTCGGCCGCCAGCGCGCCCATCAGCTTGTAGATCTCGTACTTGGCGCCGACGTCCACGCCGCGGGTGGGTTCATCGAGAATCAGCACGCGGGGTTTGGTCAGGAGCATTTTCGCCAACACGGCTTTTTGCTGGTTGCCGCCGGAGAGGCTGGTGATCGGCAGGAACGGGCTCGCGGTCTTGAGGTGCATGCGCGAGATTTCCTTGTCGATGCTGCCCAGTTCGGCTTCGGCGTCGATGCGGGTCAGTTTCGAATAGTTATCCAGCACGGCCAGGGTGATGTTCTGCCCCACGCCAAGGTCCGGAATGATGCCTTGGCGCTTGCGGTCTTCGGGGACCATGCACAAGCCGGCGCGGATCGACTTGAGGGGTGTGCGCGTGTCGATTTGTTGGCCGTTGAGCCAGACTTCACCTTCGTAGCGGCCGGGGTAGGCGCCGAACAGCGCGGACACCAGTTCCGTGCGGCCGGCGCCGACCAGCCCGGCGATGCCGAGGATTTCCCCACGCTTGAGAACGAATGAAATGTCGTCGACCCGTTTGCGCCTGGGGTTGTCGACGTCGTAGCAGGTGAAGTGGCGCGCCTCGAAAATCACTTCGCCGACGTCATGGGGTTCGGTGGGGTAGAGGTTGCTCATTTCCCGTCCGACCATCTGGGTGATGATCTTCGGGATGTCCATGTCGGTCATGGCGGTGGTAGCGATGTGCTTGCCGTCGCGGATCACCGAAATGGTGTCGCACACGGCGGCCACTTCATCGAGCTTGTGGGAGATGTAGACGCAGGCGACGCCCTTGGCCTTGAGGTCGCGGATGATGTCCAGCAGCACCTCGATTTCCGAACGGGTCAGGGCCGAGGAGGGCTCATCGAGGATCAGCAGCCGCGCCTGTTTGTTCAACGCCTTGGCGATTTCCACCAACTGCTGGTAGCCACCGCCGTACTGCGAAACCGGCAGCGAGACATTCATGTCCGGCACTTTGAGTTCACGCATCAGGGCTTCGGCGCGGTGGATCATTGCCGGGTAGTTCATGCGTCCGCCGGGCAGCGTGAGTTCGTGGCCCATGAAGATGTTTTCCGCCACCGACAGGTCGGGGACGAGGGTCAGTTCCTGGTGAATGATGACGATCCCGGCGGCTTCGGTTTCGCTGATGGACTGCGCCTTGAGCGGCTGGCCATCCCAAAGGATTTCACCGTCCCAGGTGCCGTAGGGATAGACCGCCGACAGCACCTTCATCAGCGTGGATTTGCCGGCGCCGTTCTCACCGCACAGGCCGACACACTCACCTGGCCTGACCTTGATGTCGATGCCGTTCAGGGCTTTGACGCCGCCAAAGGTTTTGACGATGCCGTTCATTTGCAGCAGGTAGTCGGACATGGCAAGGACTCATGGAAAAGGGCTCACACATACGCAGGGGGCAAGTATTTCCTGATGTCAGTCAGCCCTCTGTGGGAGCTCGCGATAGCGGTGTTTCAGCTTGCACCCACATTGGATGGGCTGCCGCCATCGCGAGCAAGCTCCCACAGGGACTCTGCTTAACCCAGAATTTGCCCCCGGGTCACTGCCCGGCGATCTGCGCCTTGGTGTAGAACCCGTCCTTTTCCAGCAGGTCGATGTTGTCCTTGGTCAACGGTGTAGGGGTAAGCAGGATGGTGTCGACTTTCTTGCTGCCATTGTCGTATTGCGAGCTGAAGGTCGGCTTCTCGTTGCGCGCCAGTTGCACCGAGAGCTTGGCGGCTTCGGAGGCGATCAGCTTCAGCGGCTTGTAGACGGTCATGGTCTGGGTGCCATCGATCACGCGCTTGACCGCTGCAAGGTCGGCGTCCTGGCCCGAGATCGGCACCTTGCCGGCCATTTTCTGGGCGGCCAGGGCCTGGATGGCGCCGCCGGCGGTGGCGTCGTTGGAGGCGACGATGCCATCGATCTTGTTGTTGTTCCGGGTCAGGGCGTTTTCCACGATGCTCAAGGCTTCGGTGGGGTTCCATTCCTTCACCCACTGCTGGCCGACGATCTTGATATCACCCTTGTCGATGGCCGGTTGCAGCACTTTCATCTGGCCTTCGCGCAGGACCTTGGCGTTGTTGTCCGTGGGCGCGCCACCGAGCAAGAAGTAATTGCCCTTCGGCGCGGCCTTGAGCACACCGCTGGCCTGCATCTCGCCGACCTTTTCGTTATCGAAGGAAATGTAGGCGTCGATGTCGGCGTTGAGGATCAGTCGGTCATAAGACACGACCTTGATCCCGGCCTTCTTGGCTTCGGCGACGGCGTTGGTCAGCACGGTGGCGTTGAACGGCACGATGACGATCACATCGACGCCGCGGGAAATCAGGTTTTCGATCTGCGAGATCTGCTTCTGCTCGTTGGCATCGGCCGACTGGACGAAGACCTTGGCGTCGAGTTTTTCCGCCGCCGCGACGAAGTAGTCACGGTCCCGCGACCAGCGTTCCAGGCGCAGGTCATCGATGGAAAAACCGATTTTCGGATGGGCCGCATCGGCCATGACCGGCAGCGAGAGCAGGGCGAGGGCGCCAGCGAGTAACGTGCGTTTGAATGTTTTCATGGTGGTGCGTCCTTTTATTGTTGTTTGAAAGACACTGCCTGACGATGAGCGTGGTGCGGATAGAACTGTAGAGAGTCGCCGAGCGCTGTGGGCAGAGATTTGTCGCGAGAATGTAACAACCTCACAGCACCACAGCTCTGCCCGTTGTCAGGGATAGATAAACCGGTTGACCACGTTCTCGAGCATCTCCTGTCGACCGCTGACGGCTTGGGGATTCAGCTCGTTGGTGAAGGCATGCTCGGCCAGTGAGGCGAGGCTGAATTCACCGGCCAAGACCGCTTGGCCGAACGGCTGCTGCCAACCGGCGTAGCGTTGGTCCTTGAACTGCTGGAGCTGGTCGTTCTGGACCATGGCTGCCGCGCGTTCCAGGGCCAGGGCCAGGACGTCCATGGCCGCCACATGACCGTGGAACAGATCGAGTTCGTCCACGCTCTGGCGCCGCACTTTGGAATCGAAGTTGAACCCGCCGTTGGTGAAACCGCCCGCCTTGAGAATCTCGTAGGTGGCCAGGGTCATCTCTTCGACGCTGTTGGGGAACTGGTCGGTGTCCCAACCGTTCTGCGGGTCGCCCCGGTTGGCGTCGATGCTGCCGAAGATCCCCAACGAGACGGCCGTGGCGATCTCATGATGAAAGCTATGCCCGGCCAGGGTCGCGTGGTTGGCTTCGATGTTGACCTTGATCTCGTTTTCCAGGCCGAACTGTTGCAGGAAGCCGAACACCGTGGCGCTGTCGTAATCGTACTGGTGCTTGGTCGGTTCCTGGGGCTTGGGCTCGATCAGCAGGTCGCCCTTGAAGCCGATCTTGTGCTTGTGCTCGACCACCATGCGCATGAAACGGCCCAGTTGCTCGCGCTCGCGTTTCAAGTCGGTATTGAGCAGGGTTTCGTAACCTTCTCGACCGCCCCACAGCACGTAATTGGAGCCCTTCAGGCGTTGGGTCGCGTTCATGGCGCTGAACACCTGGGCGGCGGCGCAGGCGAACACTTGCGGGTCCGGATTACTGGCGGCGCCTGCGGCAAAACGTGGGTTACTGAAGCAATTGGCGGTGCCCCACAGCAGCTTGATCCCGGTTTGTTCCTGATGGCGCTCCAGGTGGTCGACCATCTGGGCGAAGTGTTCGCGGTACTCTTTGAGCGAAGTGCCTTCCGGGGCGACATCGGTGTCGTGGAAGCAGTAGTAGTCGATGCCCAGCTTGGAGAAGAACTCGAAGGCCGCTTCGGCCTTGCCGATGGCCACCTCCATGGGATCCCCAGCGTGCTGCCACGGGCGCTTGAAGGTACCGGCACCGAACACGTCCGACCCCGGCCAGACGAAGGTATGCCAGTAGCAGACCGCCATGCGCAGGTGCTCGCGCATGGGTTTACCGAGCACCAGTTTGTTGGCGTCGTAGTGACGGAAGGCAAGCGGCGAGTCGCTGGCGGCGCCTTCGTAGCGAATCTTGTCGACAGCGGGGAAGTACGACATGGGCGAGTTCCTTTTTTATTCTTGGCGGTGTCTCGATACTAACGCCGGCCCCGAGGCTGCTGATTATGAAAATCACCAACAGGGCGTTCGATTTTGAGTATTGAGGTTCATCGCTTGCGCGCCTAGTCTGTGTGCATCGGCCCAGGGTTAAACCAATGAAAACCGTCCCGCCCGTTCACCGCATCGCACTGTTGTTCAATGGCAGCAAGATCTACGACCGCGGCATCATCAGCGGCATCGGCAACTACCTGAGCAGCACCCGCGCGTCCTGGGACTTGTTCCTCGAGGAGGATTTCCTCTGTCGCTTGAAAGGCATCGAACGCTGGCAGGGCGACGGGATCATTGCCGACTTCGACGACCCGCTGATTGGCGAGGCACTGGCCGGGATCAAGCTGCCGGTGGTGGCGGTGGGCGGTTCCTATCAGGATGAGCGCGCCTATCCGAAAGGCATCCCCTATGTCGCCACCGACAATGATGCGTTGATGACGTTGGCCTACGAGCACCTGATCGAGGCCGGGCTGACGCGTTTTGCCTGTTTCAGCCTGCCTGAAGCACAAGCCAATCGCTGGGCCCAGGAACGGGAAAAAGCCTTCCGCCGGCTGGTGCAGCGCGATGGCCTGCACGCCGAGGTCTATCGCGGCATGGGCACCAGCGCACCGCTGTGGGACAGCGCCGTCGAACAGCAGATCGCCTGGCTGCAAAGTCTGCCTAAACCCATCGGCATCATCGCCGTCAGCGACGCCCGCGCCCGGCAACTGCTGCAAGCCTGCCTGACCGCCGGAATCGCTGTGCCGGAGCAGGTGGCCTTGATCGGCATCGACAACGACCCCCTGACCCGCAGCCTGACGCGAGTGCCGCTGAGCTCGGTGATCCAAGGCACCGAAACCATGGGCCGGACCGCCGCGCGCCTGCTCCACCAGATGCTGCACGGCATGCCGTCCACGGGCACACAGATTCTGATACCGCCGGATGCGATCAATGTGCAGGTGTCGAGTCTGCATCAGCCGTTGGGCAACCCTTATGTCATGCAGGCACTGCTCTTCATCCGCCAATACGCCTGCCAGGGCATCAAGACGGCCCAGGTGGCGGCCTATGTGGGCGTGTCGCGCTCATCGCTGGAATCGCACTTTCGCAAGGAGCGGGGCTGCAGTGTCCACGACGAAATCCTGCGCTTCAAACTGGCCGCCGCCGCCAATGGCCTGGAAAACACCCACTCGCCGATTGCCGACATCGCCCAGAATTGCGGCTTCAAATCGGCGCAGTACCTGCACACCGTGTTTCGCCGCGAGTTCGGCTGCACCCCTCGGGAGTATCAGCAGGGGGCCAATGCAGCAACTCACTGACCCACTGCCGAACCGCTCGTGTGGCGAGGGAGCTTGCTCCCGCTGGGGCGCGGAGCGGCCCCGAAACCGACATACCGGTGCGTCAGGTTGATTGAGTGGATGCCTTAGGGTCTGCTGCGCAGCCCAACGGGGATAAATCCCCTCGCCACAAAAAAACAGCTCTGCTCCTGATGAACTGACCCACTGCCGAACCGCTCTTGTGGCGAGGGAGCTTGCTCCCGCTGGGGCGCGAAGCGGCCCCGAAACCTGATATACCGGTGCGTCAGGTTGATGGAGTGGATGCCTTAGGGTCTGCTGCGCAGCCCAACGGGGATAAATTCCCTCGCCACAAAAAAACAGCTCTGCTCCTGATGAACTGACCCACTGCCGAACCGCTCGTGTGGCGAGGGAGCTTGCTCCCGCTGGGGCGCGGAGCGGCCCCGAAACCTGACATACCGGTGCGTCAGGTTGATTGAGTGGATGCCTTAGGGTCTGCTGCGCAGCCCAACGGGGATAAATCCCCTCGCCACAAAAAAACAGCTCTGCTCCTGATGAACTGACCCACTGCCGAACCGCTCTTGTGGCGAGGGAGCTTGCTCCCGCTGGGGCGCGAAGCGGCCCCGCTTATTTGCTGGGCTAAATATCGATCCGTTCCGCCGGGTAGGTCCCAGGCGTGGGAATCTTCAAAAAACGCCGCTCATGATCCGCGCTCGGCAAAAGGCAAACGTCGTATTTGCCAAACAGCCGATAACGATTCAGGGCAATGCGATCGTAGGCCCAGTCCCGCAGCCTGCGGGGGACGTAGCGCAGCAGTTTCACCGGGCGCCAGGCCCAGGGCAATAGGGCTACGACTTCAAAAATCGCATCCGAACGCACCCAGTAATGCTGATCGCGAACCACGGCCATGGTGTCGAATTGATGCAGGGGCAGGCCCGCCCAGGCAAGCAAGGCTTGTCCTTCTGGCGACTGTACGGAGGCCAACCGCACGCGTCGGGCGTGGTCATGGCGGATCAGGAATTTCGCCCAGCCATTGCACAGTTTACAAACGCCGTCGAACAGGACCACTGTCTCGCCTGGCTCGAGCAAGGGTGCGGGAGAGGGGCGTGTTTGGGAGATGGGCATGAATGGGTGTCTACATGGCGCCTGGTTACCCGGATAATACGCGTGTTCCAGCGTCAAGGGGCGCCCCGAAGGGTTGCTCGACCATGATGATTTCAAGGGCATGATCCGATCCATGAGCGATGACACCTACATCCTGTACATGCGCTTCCAGACCCCCGACCCTGGCATCGGCCCACGGGAGAGGGTGCCGATGCTGGAGCAGGAGCTGGCCTGGGCGCGTGAGCGCGCGACCCTGCATCGCTTCAGCTGGATCATGGTGCTGGTGCCGCCTCTGTGCCTGGGCCCGGTGCTGCCGGGCATCGCGTTTCTGCTGGGGCTGCTGGTCTATCAAGGGTTATCCGCCCCTGGCGTCGACCTTGACCGAATCGTCGGGGATTCCCTTGGCTGGCTTGTGCTCGCCACCTTGTTGTTCATGGCTGCCTGGGTCCTGCATAACTACTTGCGCGATAAGCGCCAGCCGACCAAGCGATTTTGGCAATCGATGCCCGATCAAGGGCTGGTCGAACTCGAACACCATACCCTGGTCTCCGGCATCAGCCTGTGGTCCAACGACTATGACCCGGACTGCAACACCCTCATGCAATGGACCGACGGCAAGTTGAAGTGCGTGCAAGACAGCGGTATATCGCAATGGATTCTGGCCAAGACCGCGGCGGGGCATTGGCTGGTGCTCAAGGAGCAATTTTCGGGCGACTTCAGCTACGGGCGAGTAGGGCAAATGCCCGCACCGAACAAGCTCCTGCAACCCCGCCAGCAACTGGCGATTGCTTTCGCCCCCGGCACGAACCTGCAGTTGGGCCGACGTTTCGACGGTGCGCCGATGCCATTGGTAGAGACGCCGTATTGGCTGTCTGCCGATGAGCTCAAGCGCCTGGAAGAGGCCGCTCATCACTGGAACTTTCTACCGCCGAACCGCTATGGGGTGGTCAATGATCAGGATGCCGCGTGGGTGCAACGGCTGGTGGACCGGGCGCAAGCCTGCGTTGGGCCGCGGCTGCAAGAGGACTGCTGCGCAGCCCAGCGGGAGCAAGCTCCCTCGCCACAATGAATCGAACCCATTCCTGGAAGTCCGGCCTGTCACTGGCCGGGCGCTAAAGCCACGTATTCACCACCCGCCGATCCAGCTCCTCCCAATCTGCCATGCCCAGTACCCGAGTGGTGTTCAACCCGCGCAAATAACCGCGCAGTTGATTGGCCGTGGCGCGCCTGAGCTCCGGGTCGGGTTCGGTGCTGCTCAGTAGCACGCTTTCGTACTGGATCAGGTAATCAGCCACCCGCTCACGGAAGTCGGGCAATACCGCGTCGCGAATCAGATCAAACGTTCTCATGGCTATACCTCATCAGTCTTTCTCGGCTTGCAACTATTGCTAGGAGTAATAGTGACCATTACGAAATGCAAGTTCTGCTTTGCCGGCAATCATTGGAAAATCAGCGCCATCGAACACGCAGCCCATTATTTTTATTTTCAGGACCCCACCCATGCGCCCTTTATTTTTGCTTCCCCTGGCGTTTTCCCCGTTGTTGCTGGCCGGTTGTGCCTCGGCGCCGAACGATCCGACCCTGACCTTGCAGACCAGCAAGACGCCGGCCCAATACGCTGAGTGCGTCGTACCGAAATTGCAGGGCAGTGCCTTGAACCCGATGGTCTCGCAGACCCAGCGCAGCTACCGCATCGTGGTGCCGAGCAAAGTCTCGGCGGACAACGTGCTGGAAGCCTACAAGGCCGGTAGCGGCGGCAAGGTATTCATCTACGAGCGACATTTGCTGGCCTCCAACCTCCTGCCTTCGAGTTTCGAACGCGCCGCACAGGAATGCATCTGACCGGCCCGTAAACGTTTTTCACTGTGCTCCTTTGGTTGGCCGCAACCAACCAATTCCCTTGCCCCGCACCGTCCTCGGTCGCGGGGCTTTTTTTGTTTGACGATGACTCCAGCCCGGTATTTCGGCCCGGACAGCGCATCCGCCGTGACCGGCATCGCGCACCCGCGCGGCGATCGGCAAGAGCGTTAGGGGGCACGTTTTGTCTTATAGCGTCGGCAAAGGGGAGCTGCCGTTCAAGGCTGGAATCCTTGAAAACACGCCAGCCATAAAATCCATGAACACGATAGCCCGCGTGGGGAGCAGTCTATTGGCGACATAAACCATCTGCACGGGGACAGGGGGAGCCGCATGGTGGGTGAGAATGAACTGTAATTTCCCGCTGTTCAGCCCGCTCTCAAACAGCCACGCAGGTCCATGCGCCACGCCCAGGCCTGCCGCGACTGCCGCACTCACAGCGTCGGGCGAGTTGACCCTGAGCCTGCCGCTAATCGGGATGTCCGCGTCCCGGAATCGCCAGGTCGCCCCGGACGACAGCAAGGTGTAGATGATGCAATCGTGGTCGCGTAGATCATCCGGGGTCTGCGGTACTCCACGTTTGGCCAAGTACTCCTTGCTGGCGACGAAGACCCGGTCGTACCACCCAAGAGGCCGGGCGCGCAGGGCGCTGTCCTCCAGGTGTCCTATGCGAATGGCGAGTTCGGTGCCTTCATTGACCAGGTCTACGTATCGATCGTTGAGTTGCAGATCCAGGTTCAATTGAGGGTAGCGCTCCAAAAAGGCCGGCACATGCGGCAGCACAAACGCGTGTGCGAGCGCTGTCGGACAGGCTACGCGCAAGAGGCCCGATGGCTCGACGTTGTTCCTGAAGGACGATTCGGATTCATCCACCGCATCCAGGATGCGCCGGATGTCCGCATAGTAGCGTTCGCCCTCCGGCGTCAAGGAGAGCTTGCGCGTAGACCGGTGGAGCAAGCGCGTCTGCAAATGGTCCTCCAGAGCCGCTACATAGCGGCTTACATTGGGTTGCCCCAACCCTAGATCGCGCCCTGCCGCCGAAAAGCTCCCAGTTTCTACAGCACGCGCGAAGCATGTCATCAAAAGAAATCGGTCCACTTCTCCACCTCGATTCATGCCTGATTTGCATGAATCATATGCGAATAGGTGGTCTTATCCTATACGAGGCATGAGCGCATATTTCTCCATGTCGACCGCGGTGGTCGTCATTCACCGGAGAATTCAAATGTCGCGCTTGCAAGGTAAACGTACGCTCATCACTGGCGGCACCAGTGGCATCGGGCTGGAAACGGCAAAGCAGTTCCTCGCGGAAGGGGCTCGCGTGATCGTAACGGGTGTCAACCCCGATTCGATTGCAAAGGCCCAGGCCGAACTGGGCCCGGAAGTGCCGGTGCTGCGCGCCGACTCGGCCAGCGTTGCAGCACAAAAGGAGCTGGCCCAAGTCATCAAGGAACACTACGGCCAACTCGACGTTGCCTTCCTCAATGCCGGCGTATCCGTCTGGCTGCCCATCGAGCAATGGACGGAAGAAATGTTCGACCGCTCTTTCGACATCAACGTCAAAGGGCCGTACTTCCTGATGCAGGCGCTGTTGCCGGTCTTCGCAAATCCTGCTTCCGTCGTGTTGACCACTTCCGTAAGCGCCCATGCAGGCGCAGATCGCTCGTCCGTGTATGCCGCAACGAAGGCCGCATTGCTGAACATGTCGAAGA
Organism: Pseudomonas sp. 3JA; assembly: GCF_036961705.1. NCBI lineage: Bacteria > Pseudomonadati > Pseudomonadota > Gammaproteobacteria > Pseudomonadales > Pseudomonadaceae > Pseudomonas > Pseudomonas sp. 3JA. Next base: position 42,455 of record NZ_JBAMDJ010000009.1, on the reverse strand, counting down.
CGCTCTCGACCGAATTGCTGGGCCGTGGCATCCGGGTCAACGCAGTGAGCCCTGGCCCCGTCGAGACGCCGCTTTACGACAAGCTCGGTATTCCGGAAGCTTATCGCGAGCAGCTTAACAAAGAGATCGCGGCCACCATTCCGCTTGGGCGCTTCGGTACCTCCGACGAGGTGGCCAAAGCAGTGCTGTATCTGGCATCCGACGAGTCGCGCTGGACGGTCGGCTCTGAAATCGTCCTTGACGGCGGCCGCCTGCTGAATGGCTAAGGGCGCAGCTCAAGAATTGTGCGAGTGCAACATCGCTTGGGCTGAGTTAATCAGATACTGAACGCCCGCCTCAGCACTTAGCGACGAACGAGTCCAATCCAGACTGTGCAAACAGCGGTACGCGGGAAACCTCTGCCGCTGTTTCCTCAGGTTAGCCAATCGTCCGCTTGGATGAACTCGATGAGCGCTTTCAGGGCCGGCGGCACATGGCGTCGGCTGGGGTAATAGAGAAAAAACCGACTTGGCGGCGCTTTCCATTGCGCAAGCAGTTCCGTGAGATGCCCATTGCGGAGGTCGTCGCGTGCCAGCTCCTCGTAGACGTAGGCGATCCCGGCGCCGTCTTTCGCCGCCTGGATCATCAGCGCATCGTCTTCAAGAATGAGTGGGCCGGTGACGGACAACCGGATCGGTTGCCCCTCTGCCTGATACTCCCAAGCGTAGAGTTTGCCGCTGGGAAAACGCCGGGCGATGCAGGCATGGTCGAGCAAGTCCCGTGGAGCCTGGGCGATCCCCTTCGTGGCCAGGTAGTTTGGCGCGGCTACGGTCACGAACGATTGTGGGGGGCCGACAGGGACGGCGATCATGTCGCCGGCCAGGCTTTCGCCAAAGCGCACGCCGGCGTCAAAGCCACCGTTGACGATATCGGTCAAGCCGTCATCAGTGACCAGGTCCAGTTGAATGCGAGGATACCTGGCCACAAACGGCGCGAGCACGTTTGCAAATACCGCGCGTGCCGCCGGACGCGCCACGTTGAGGCGAAGCTTGCCGGCGGGCACATCCTGCAGCGAGGTCAACTGGGCCAAGGCTTCGGCAACCTGCTGCAGGGTAGGGGCCAGCGTTGCCAATAGCTGATGACCGGCCTCGGTCGGGGTAACGCTGCGCGTGGTGCGGTTGAGCAGCCTGACACCCAGGCGTGCTTCCAGTGCCCGCATGGCGTGGCTCAATGCCGAGGCCGAAACGCCACGCTCGTCGGCGGCCTTGCGAAAGCTGCGATGGCGAGCGACGGTGGCAAAGGCATCCAGTTCGGAAAGATCGGGGTGCTGACTCATGAATACGGTTCAGTAGTTCAAATACGATTACCCATCTTATCGTCATGAGATCCCTCGCGGATACTGCCCACATCATCTGTGGAGAACTCGCTATGCAAAAGAATCGTCTTGGATCATCGGACTTCCTGATTTCACCCATTGGCCTGGGAACCTGGGCCATTGCTGGCACCGGCTGGGAATACAGCTGGGGTGCGCAGGACGACGAGGACAGCCTGGGTGCCCTTGAATATGCCGTTGAATGCGGGGTGAACTGGGTCGATACGGCGGCGGTTTATGGTTTGGGCCATGCCGAGCAGTTGGTCGGGCAGCTGTTGCGTAGGCTGCCGGCTTCGCAGCGCCCATTGGTGTTCACCAAGGGCAGCCTGGTCTGGGACCCGGTCACCAAGGCAATCTCACATTCGTTGGCGCCTCGATCGTTGCTCGCCGAGGTCGAGGCAAGCTTGCGCCGACTGCAAGTCGAAACCCTCGACCTTTATCAGATCCACTGGCCGGCCTTTCCTGCCGACGGCAGCAGCGAAGGGCTCGAGCAGGCGCTTTCGGCGTTGGCCACCGCCCGTGAACAGGGGAAAATTCGCGCTATTGGCGTCTCCAATTTCGATGTCGCGCAGCTCAAGCGGGCCCGGGCGGTGACCGAGATCGTTTCACTTCAGCCGCCATATTCCGCCTTGATGCGGGACATTGAGGAAGACGTCCTGCCATTTTGCGAGCACACGGGAATGGGGGTCTTGGCCTATTCCACCCTTCAATCGGGACTGCTTTCCGGCAGCATGACGCGCGAACGTATCGCCCAATTGCCCGACGACGATTGGCGCAAGGCGCGAAGCGCGGACTTCCAGGAGCCTCGTTTGAGCGCGAACCTGGCGCTGGTCGAGGTCTTGGCCGGTATCGGCGAACGGCACGGGGTCAGTGCGGCGGCAGTCGCCATCGCCTGGGTGCTGCGCAAGCCGGTGGTGACCGGTGCCATCGTCGGAGCCCGTTGCCGCGGGCAGGTCGATGGGCTGATTGCCGGCGCGCAGCTGCGCCTCAGCGCCGAGGAGATCGAAGAAATTCAACCCTTCCTGCCATTGGGCATGGGCACGAATGTCCCACAGAGCGCTTGAGCAATTGATCGTGCAGGCGCCCGCTGGAATGAGCGGGTTTGACGCTTCGCTGCATAACCGGCACTATCTGCTCGTTGATGATCATTAGTGCTCGTTTATGCAGGTTGTATCCCATGACTTCTCCCCATGAAGCGTTCCCCGGCGAACGCCAGCAATTGATCAGCCAGCGTCTCGCCCGGTATGGCCGGGTGATCGCGGCTGACCTGGCCAGCGAATTCAATGTGTCCGAACACTCGATCCGGCGTGACCTGGGGGTATTGGCAGCGGCGGGGTTATGCAAGCGCGTTTATGGCGGCGCGATACTTGTGCCGGCTGCCGAAGGGTCGCTGGATGTTCGCGTGCGTAAGGACCCGGTACGCAAGGGCAGCCTCGGCCAAGCGGCCGCTGCATTGCTGCGTGCGGGCCAGCACGTGTTCATCGATGCCGGGTCGACGAACCTGGCGATTGCAGGTGCCATCGATCCGAACCTTCAGTTGACCCTCTCCACCAATTCGCCGTTGATTGCGGTGCAGTTGATGAAACTGCCCCGTGCCGAAGTCATCCTTCTGGGGGGGCGCTTGAACCCAATCGCCGGTGGTGTGATCGGGCTGACGGCGGTGGAGCAATTGCGCCAGTTCAGTTATGACGTGTGTTTTCTGGGGGCCTGCGCCATTGATCCAGACAATGGGGTCACGGCATTCGGCCTTGAGGACGCAGAGTTCAAGCGCGCAGTGGTGGCGGCAAGTGGGCAAGTGATTACCGCGGTGACCAACGAAAAGCTGTCCAGCGTTGCTCATTATCAGGTGGTTTCTTGTGATGAGGTCGCCGCCCTGGTGGTGGAGCACGATGCGCCACGTGAGCGGCTGGAGCCCTTCTACGACCGGGTGACCAACGTCGTGACGAGTGTCCGTGAGCAACTGCGTAGTTGATGCCTTAGCGGCGCAGTGCAGGGCAATCGGGTAGATACTGTACGGCCCCCATTGTCCGCCAGGCGATTTGCGTCTAGTTTGCTGCCCGATCACAAATACAAAAAAACAGGAGTCATCGATGCAACCGATTCGTCTCGGGCTGGTGGGCTACGGCAAGATTGCCCAGGATCAACACGTTCCAGCCATCCACGCCAACCCCGCGTTCCAACTGGTGGCGGTCGCCACGCAAGGGCAGCCCTGCGCCGGGGTGGAGAATTTCCGATCCCTGGGCGAGTTGCTCGAAAACGGTCCGCAGGTCGATGCGATTGCGTTTTGCACACCGCCACAAGGTCGATTCGCCCTGGTGCAACAGGCGCTGGCGGCCGGTAAACACGTCCTGGTGGAAAAGCCGCCGTGCGCCACGCTGGGTGAAGCCATGGCCTTGGTGGAGCAGGTTCGCGAGCAAGGCGTCAGCGGCCTGTTCGCCTGGCATTCGCGTTACGCCCCGGGCATCGCTGCCGCCCGTGACTGGCTGGCCAGTCGCACCTTGCACAGCGTGCAGATCGACTGGAAGGAAGACGTGCGCAAGTGGCACCCCGGCCAGGCGTGGATCTGGCAGCCCGGCGGCCTGGGGGTCTTCGATCCGGGTATCAATGCCTTGTCGATTGTGACCCATCTGCTGGCGTTGCCGCTGTTCGTGGAGTCCGCCGAGTTGCGCGTGCCGGACAACTGCCAGTCGCCGATTGCCGCCAGCATCAAGATGGCTGATGCGCGCCACCTCGACATCCGGGCGGAGTTCGATTTCGACCATGGTCATGACGAACTCTGGAGCATCGAGATTCGCTGCGCCGAAGGCGTCCTGCGCCTGGACAACGGCGGTGCGCTGTTGAGCATCGACGGCGTGCGCCAGGCCGTCTCCGAGGAGGGCGAGTACGCCGCGGTGTATCGACATTTTCAGCAACTGATCAACGACAAGGCCAGCGACATGGACCTGCAGCCACTGCGGTTGGTCGCGGACAGCTTCTTTGTCGGCAGTCGGACGGCGGTCGAGCCGTTCTACGATTAACCCAGGGAACTGCAGTTGAACGAACAGACATTGTCCATGCGCCTGGAGCGCGTGGCGGCGCATATGCCGGCAGGTGCGCACTTGGCCGATATCGGCTCGGATCACGCTTACCTGCCGGTGGCCTTGCTGCGCCGTGGTGTGATTGCGATGGCGGTGGCCGGCGAGGTGGCGTTGACGCCGTTGCGCGCCGCCGAACGCACCGTGGTCGAGAATGGCCTGGAACGGCGGATCAGCGTGCGCCTGGCCAATGGCCTGGCGGCAATCGAGCCGGAAGACGGGATCACGGCGATCAGCCTCTGCGGCATGGGCGGTGAGACGATCCGCGACATCCTGGACAGCGGTAAAGCGCGGTTGAGCGGTCAGGAGCGGCTGATTCTACAACCCAACGGCGGCGAACAACCGCTGCGCCAGTGGCTGATGGAAAACGACTACCGCATCCTTTGCGAGGAAGTGCTGCGGGAAAACCGCTTCTACTACGAGATCATCGTCGCCGAGCGCGCCGGGCCAGTGACGTACACCGCCGAGGAGCTGTACTTCGGCCCGCTGCAGATGCAAGCGCGAACCCCGGTCTTCCTGGCCAAGTGGCAACGCCTGCTGCGTCAGAAGCAAAAGACCCTCACCAGCTTCGCCAAGGCGCGGCAAACCGTGCCGCAAGAGAAGCTGCAGGACATCGCCCGGCAGGCTCGCTGGATCACGGAGCTGTTGGCTTGAGCCGCATTGAGGCCATCAGCTAAATGCCAGTGTCTCCAGCCGCCTGATTATCGACCCACCACCGGGTAGTGTTTGATACGACACGCATACGAGTTGCCGTCACCTTTACAGATGCCATCCAGGTAGCGGTAGTCCACCCGTACCGACTGTCCTTTGCCGGGCCATTGCCGGCGGGGGAGCGTGGCTTGGTAGTCCGGGGTTTCCGGGGTGAAGGTGAGCGATGAGCCTTGCGCTGGGCACTCCACCGAGGCGGACTTCGGCCTGACTTTTAGGATCTGCGCCTGAAGCTGCGGGTAGGGTTGTTTCAAGACCTCGATGATACGTAGCTCCAGGTGGCAGATCTGCCACGTCGAGGCCTGGACGGGCCCACTCAGGAAGGCGAGCGTCAAGGCAGACAGTCCGAGGCACGCTGCGTGAGAGGTCATGGTTGCCCTTGTTTGAGGTGCTGACGTTTGCGCCTTTGCCTGATTCAACCGTAAAGCCCCATCAGCGAGAAAGACTTGTCAGTGGTCAGTGCAACCATTTCGGCCAGCGAATGCAGGAGCACTGGCACCAGCAAGCCACCGCTGACCACTCTTGCTATGGCGAATACGCCTCCACAGGAGAAGATCAGCGCGACGGTTATCCAGTTCCCGTATTGGATGTGCATGCCGGCGAAGATGGCTGACGTGACGATGATCGCGATCCATGTCCAGGTACGGCTGTTCTCATAGGGGAACAGCCGGAGCATGTAATGGCGGAAAAATAACTCTTCAGCGATGGGTGGCAACACGATCAGCGAGGCGATTTTGATCATGGCCTGCCAATTGTTGAGCCCGTCCAGGAGCTGGGCCATGAACACTTCTCGCGGCAGCCCCAGCACGAATATGGCGACTCCGAAAAACAGGTAGGAGCCCACGATGCCAAGCGCGCCCCACTGCAGGGGTTTGCCTATGTAATGACCGCGCCATTGCGTGCGCGCATCGGAGCGGTACTGCAGGGCGAAGAGGGCGAGGAGAGCGAGCGCGGTGATACCTGAGGTGGTGGTGAACGTCAGGTAGGCCTGCATGTCTGCGGGTATGAAAAGGACTTCGGGCACTGCAGCCAGAAAGACTATCAGGGTCGCAAGTACAAACATCCCGATCCGGGGAAAGAAGCGGTAGCGCGGTAAAGTGGCGGCGGTTGCAAACTCAGGGGCGGCACTTAGATTCGTCACAGTCACTCCATGAGTGCAAGGAAAAAGGCATGATGCCAGCATTTTGAGGGCGTCAGGTACGAGTTCCTGCTGGGTTGATGGCGTCGTGATTCAATCCAGGCGACGACATGAATAAGCGTGGGTCTGATAAGGGAACTCAATGTGCTTGCGTCCGCGCAGAGCCGGATGGGTCTGAATCAAGGCCAGTAGTTGATCCGCTACCCGTTTCTTCTCTGCGTCAGGCAGTGCTGCAATAAAACTCACGGACAGAAAGCGATCCAGGATGACCGTCTCGGGGCTGCCTGCGTGGGTGTAACTGAAACCGGTCAGTTCGGGCTGCGAGAAGTAACGTCCGTTGAAGGGATGTCGCCAGTTTCCAGTATGAAAGCGTGGGGTATCGCCTTCGAAGGGGGTGATGATTTTAGTGATGTCGGCCACCCAGTCCACGGACTCATCACGCACGTTCCAGATCAAGCCGAGCCGGCCGCCCGGTTTGAGTACTCGGTGAATTTCCTGGAGCGCGGTTTCATTCGCGAACCAGTGGAAGGCCTGGGCGCATACGAGCGCCTGCGCCGTCCCTGGCTCGAGGGGAATGGATTCGGCCGTTCCCTCCAGAATCCTGGTGTTCGGCAGGTGCTTGGCAAACTCGATTCGCATCGCCTCGACCGGTTCGATGGCGATGGCATTGATCGCCATTGAGTCCAGCAGGCGAGTAAATTTACCGGTACCGGCTCCTAACTCAACGACTGTCGATCCTGGGCTGATTTCCAGTGCGCTGCTGAGCCATGCCTGTATTTCGCTTGGGTAGTCTGGGCGCCCTTGGGTATAGGTGCTGGCTTCTGCTGAGTATCCTATCTGAGCGGCCTTATGGATGACTGTCATCTTCAGCGACCCTTCGGGTGGATGGGGGTAGATGGATTATGCGGTGTGTTCAGGTCGTCAGCTAGTTGATCCTTTCTGTGCTTGATCTCATGTGTTTGCGTTGGGGCTGATCGTTCATCGTTTTTTTTTGGCGATTGGTTGGTGTGTATATCCGTTTCTGAGGTAATGGCTGCTTATGGTTCCGCTCTTACAGCCATCCCTTTCAAAGCCTTTTGACTTTAGCGGCCTTCAGCACCCTATCCCTCGACAGATGAGCATTCGCCGCTTTGCCCTCCAGCCATTCTTCGCTGGATATTGCTAGCCAGCGCCCGTAAGCGCTGAGCCAGTCCTTCTCGGATGTGGTACTCAAAGCTGCTTCGACCCTCCGCCAATCTGCCAGACATACGGCGGTTCCGTACCGTTGATCTCCCAATCACCAATGATGCGCTCCTTGTAGATCAATGGATTATGCGAGGCAGCGGTGCGGGCGTTACGCCAGTGACGGTCGAGGGTCTTGCTGGTGCTAGTGGCCGAAGCACCGAGGGCATTGAACAGGTCGCTGGTGGCGCGCAACACCAGGTCGGAAATCACCACCTGGGCCTGAGCCGACTCCAGTTCGGCGGCGATGTTGGCGGTGTGCTCGGTTTCGGCGTCCTGGCTGAAGCGGCTTTCGTAGGCACGTTGGGAGGCGCTCGCGGCGCGCAGGGTGGTGGCTTCGGCGGCATAGACCTGGGCCGATGCCCTGCCGATCACTTGCTGCACTTGCACGTCCTGGCTCACTTCGCTGGCATTGCCGGTGCTGAAGACCCGCGTGCGTTTGCGCACTTGCTCGGTGATGTCATGAACCGCAGCGCGACCGGCGCCGGTCAGCACGGCCAGCAACACCAGTTGATAAAACGCGGTCTGGTATTTGAAGCGGGTAGAGAAGTCGATGAGGTTTTCTGCCTCGACCAACGCATTCTCGAACAGCGACGTGCCGCTGCCGGTGGTGCGTTGGCCAAAACCGTCCCAGTCATCGCTTTGCTTGACGCCCGGCTGGTGTACGCGGACGGCGGCAATCACGTCGGTGCCGTTGTCGTCGCGTTGGGCATACACGTCGATCCAGTCGGCGAAGATACTGCCGGTGCTGTAGTACTTGGTGCCATTGACGACCCACTGATCACCCTGGCGGGAAACCCGGGTGCCGACTTCGCCGATCTTCACCGCGCCGACTTCCGTCCAGGCATTGCCCACCAGTTCACCCTCGACGAAACGCTTGAACCAGATGTCTTGTGGGCTACTGGCGTGGGCGTTGAGACGGTCCTCGACGAATGCGAAGTGCCCGCGCAAGGCCTGGGGCAGGTTGGAATCGGCTTCAGCCAGTTCAATCAGCAATTGCAGCAGTTGCGGCAACGAGGCCCCGGCGCCGCCATATTCGACCGGTACGCGGACGGCGCCAAAGCCGGCTTCCTTCAGCCAGTTCACTTGTTCAAAGGGCAGGCTGCGTGTCTGCTCACGCTCCAGGGCGCCGGCCTGGATGCGCGCAAAGATCGGCCGGAAGCGTTCGGCCAGGAGCTCATAGTCGGTGCCCGTGGAAAGGGTCGGCGGCAGGTGTTGTTGCTGTGCGGTCATGTTGATCTTCCTTCTTGATGGCGAGTAGGCAGGCAGGGGAAAAATCTGCCGGTGCCAAAGGCCATTGCACAGTCCATGCCCGAGGCCCAACGCCCGTAAATGCGGGGCCCATACGGCGCTTATCAGCGAAAGGGCTGTCCTGGCCACGGACAATCTGTTGCGCAACTGTTTGCCGGGCAACAGTTGCGGCGGCGGGCATCGACAGGCCAGGTGTTGGCCAGGCAACAGCGGACCAACAGCTTGACTGTCGGGCGACAGCGCAGTGATTGGCTTGCTCATGTAATTAATTGATTAATAAGGAAATATCAAACTGGCACGGTTGCTGCTCTACACCTTGTGCAGACGCTGAGGTGGCGTCTCCAGGCATGGGGTAAGCGATGAGCAAGCAATTCAAAGTGGTGGCGGTGTCAGGCAGCGTGCAGCACCCGTCACGCACCCTGGCCCTGCTCCAGGCGTTGGTGGACCGGCTTGGACAGCAACTGCCGATCGAGGTGCGCTTGATCGAATTGGCCAAGGTCGGTCCACAGTTCGCCGGGGTGTTGCGTCGCGAGGCGTTGCCGGCTGCCGTGCAGGAGGACCTGCACGCCATTGAATCGGCCGATCTGCTGATTGCCGCCAGCCCGGTGTACCGAGCTTCATACACCGGCCTGTTCAAGCACCTGTTCGATTTCGTTCATCACGAAGCCCTCAAGAACGTACCGGTGCTGTTGGCCGCGACAGGCGGCTCGGATCGCCATGCCTTGATGATCGATCACCAGTTGCGGCCCCTGTTCGGCTTCTTCCAGGCCCTCAGTCTGCCAGTGGGGGTCTATGCCAGCGAAACCGATTTCAGCCAATACCGGATCTCCAGTGCACAGGTGCTGGAGCGTATCGAGCGCGCCGTCGAGTCGGCGTTGTTGAGCCTCGTTCCGAGCGTTCGACGCGACGCCAGTGCCGCCTGATCCATTTTTCCTTTCAAAACGAGCCGTGGAGTACATGCAATGAGCCAGGACACGATCAAATTTGCCTACTGGGTGCCCAACGTCAGCGGCGGGCTGGTGGTCAGCAAAATCGAGCAACGCACCGACTGGGGCATCGACTACAACCGCAAGCTGGCCCAGATCGCTGAAGCGGCCGGCTTCGACTACGCCCTGTCGCAAGTGCGCTTTACTGCCGGTTACGGGGCTGAATACCAACATGAGTCCGTGGCGTTCAGTCATGCCTTGCTGGCCGCCACCACGCGCCTGAAAGTCATCGCCGCGGTGTTGCCGGGGCCGTGGACGCCGTCGGTGTTGGCCAAGCAGATCGCAACCATCGACCACCTGACCGGCGGCCGGGTGGCGGTCAACATCGTGTCGGGCTGGTTCAAGGGCGAGTTCACCGCCATTGGCGAGCCGTGGCTGGAGCACGATGAGCGCTATCGCCGTTCCGAAGAATTCATCACTGCGCTCAAGGGCATCTGGACCACCGACAACTTCACCTTGCGCGGTGATTTCTACCGCTTCCACGACTACACCCTCAAGCCAAAACCACTGCAGCAGCACCCGGAGATCTTCCAGGGCGGCAGCTCACGTGCGGCGCGGGACATGGCCGCCCGGGTATCGGACTGGTACTTCACCAACGGCAATACCGTGGAAGGCGTCAAGGCGCAGATCGATGACCTCCAGGCGAAAGCCGCGGCCAACAACCACAAGGTCAAGGTCGGCGTTAACGCCTTTGTCATTGCCCGCGACACCGAAGAAGAGGCGCGTGCGGTCCTCGCCCAGATCATCGACCAGGCCGATCCCGAGGCCGTCAATGCCTTTGGCGATGCGGCGAAGCAGGCCGGCAAGTCCAGTCCGGAAGGCGAGGGCAACTGGGCCAAATCCAGCTTCGAGGACCTGGTGCAATACAACGATGGCTTCAAGACCAACCTGATCGGCACGCCGCAGCAGATCGCCGAACGCATCGTCGCGCTCAAGGCGGTGGGTGTGGATCTGGTGCTCGCCGGCTTTCTGCACTTCCAGGAAGAAGTCGAGTATTTCGGCCGTAGGGTGCTGCCGCTGGTGCGTGAGCTGGAGCAACGCAAAGTGGCAGCCAAAACGGCGGCGGTCGCTTAGGCGCGGGAGGCAGCATGGGCACGTTCACCGACACCCCCGACACGGTCCCGGCCAGCTTGCCCCAGTGGTTGCAGCGCCAGGCGCTGGAGCATGGCAAGGACATCGCGCTGCGTCATAAGCACCTCGGTGTCTGGCAGGAGCGGAGCTGGGCGCACGTGGCCGACGAGGTGCGCCGTTTCGCCAGTGCCCTGCAAGCCCGCGGTTTTGCGGCGGGCGCGACCCTGACGATCATCAGTCGACCCAGGCCGCAGGCACTGCTTGCCGCCTTGGCCGCGCAATGGCTGGGCGGCGTGGCGAGTCTGTTCGACCCGTTGGACGCATCGGCCGGACAGGTGCAATTGCTCGGCACGCTGCAGCCGGATTTCGTCCTGGTCGAAGGCGTGGAAGACATGCTGCGTCTGCATGCGGCGCAGGTGGCCGTGGGGGTGTGGGTCTACCTCGACAAGCGTGGTCTGTCGGATTCGCTGCCATTTGCGCAAGCGTTGGATTACGCCGCGTTGGCTGCCGAGCGGCCAATCGTTGACCTGGCCCCGCAAGGGCAAGTGCTGCAGACGGCCTTTGTTTTTTATCGCGGAAGTGGACGGGCGATGGAGGAGCAACGCGTCAGCCACGCCGAGCTGCTGCAGGAGGGCCAGCGGTTGGTGACGCGCGAAGGCCTGGGACGGCAGGAAGAGGCATTGGCCGCACGGGCGTTCGCCTCGGGCGGGCAAGCTCGCTATCTGCTGGCGCCTTGGTTGATGGCCGGTTTTCGCCTGAACTTCCCTGAGAACCTGGCGACCCGTGATCGCGACCGTCGCGAGCTGGGCCCGACGCTGGTGGCCGGGACGCGGGAAACCTACGAACGTTTGCACCGCTATGCGCTGGAACGTTTGCCGGCGCCGGGCAGTGGGGCGCGCGGGCTGGTGGACTGGGCGTTGGCCGCGCAGCCGGGGCTGTTGCAACGGCATCTGGGGCACTGGCTGGTTCGCCGGCCATTGCGCGACGTGCTGGGTTTTTCCCGCACCCGCTCGCCGCTGCTGGTGGGCGACGCCTTGCGGCCCGAAACCCAGGCATTTTTCCAGGCATTGGGTATCAAGATTCGCCAGTGGGACGACGGGGCCCACTGGCAAGCGGCGCCGAACCTGGTGCAACACGCCACCGATGACTGGACGGGTCTCCAGTCGCAACTGGCCTGAAAGGAGACGCCCCATGACCCAGACGGCCATCACGCATTTGCTGGAGCTGGACCATATTTCGCTGTCATTCAAAGGCGTCAAAGCGGTCACGGACATCAGCTTTCGCGTCGCCGCCGGTGAGATCTGCGCCTTGATCGGCCCCAACGGCGCCGGCAAAAGTTCGCTGCTGAACGTCATCAGCGGCGTGTACCAGGCCCAGGACGGGCACATCCGTTTTGATCGACAGGAGCGGCGCCGGATGCGCCCCCACGACGTGGCGGTTCGCGGCATCGCCCGGACATTTCAGAACATCGCGCTGTTCAAGGGCATGAGCGTGCTCGACAACGTGCTCACCGGACGCAACCTCAAGCGCCGCAGCACCTGGATCGAACAGGCACTGCGCATCGGTCGCGCCCGGGCCGAGGATGACCGTCAGCGCGAAGCGGCCGAGCGTGTCATCGCGTTCCTGCATTTGCAGCCTTGGCGCGACACCCTGGTGGGCACGTTGCCCTATGGCTTGCAGAAGCGGGTGGAACTGGCCCGTGCGCTGGCGGCGGAGCCCCGGCTGTTGCTGCTGGACGAGCCCATGGCCGGGATGAACGCCGACGAGAAGCAGCAGATGAGCCGCTTTATCGTCGACATCAACCGTGAACTGGGCACGACGGTGGTGTTGATCGAGCACGATATCGGCGTGGTCATGGACATCAGCGACCACGTGGTGGTGCTCGATTACGGTCGCAAGATCGGCGACGGCTCGCCTGAAGATGTACGGCAGAACCCCGAGGTCATTTCGGCCTACCTGGGCACTCGCCACTGACACTGGATATTCGACGCCTTCTCTCCAGGGAGGGCAGGCAAGTTGCGCCCGCAGAACAGGAACAGCTATGGAATTTTTCTTTGAAGTATTGATTGGCGGGTTGTTGGCGGGGGTGATGTACGCCTTGGTGGCCATCGGTTTTGTGCTGATCTACAAGGCCTCCGGGGTATTCAATTTCGCCCAGGGCGCGATGGTGCTGTTCTCGGCGCTGACCTTCGTCAGCCTGCTGGAGCGCGGTGTGCCGTTCTGGCTGGCGTTCGTCATCAGCCTGGCGGCGATGCTGCTGATCGCCGTGGCCGTGGAACGTGTGGTACTGCGCCCTTTGGTCAACCGTTCACCGATCACGCTGTTCATGGCCACCCTCGGTCTGTCCTACGTCATCGAAGGGTTCGCCCAGGCGCTGTGGGGTGCCCAGGTGCATGGCCTGGAACTGGGCATCAGTGATGAACCGCTGGAGCTGGGTGGGATGTTGTTGTCGCAGTTCGACATTTTTGCCGCAGTGACCGCGGCGTTCCTGGTGCTGCTGTTGTCCTGGCTGTTCAACAAGACCCGGCTCGGATTGTCGTTGCGGGCGGTGGCCGATGACCCGCTGGCGGCGTTGGCCGTGGGCATTCGTTTGCAGCGGGTCTGGGTGGTGGTGTGGGCGGTGGCGGGGTTTGTCGGGCTGGTCGCCGGCCTGCTCTGGGGCGCGCGCCTGGGTGTGCAGTTCTCGCTCTCGCTGGTGGTGCTCAAGGCGTTGCCGGTGCTGATCATCGGCGGCTTTACCTCCATCAGCGGGGCGATTGTCGGCGGCTTGATCATCGGTGCCTCGGAGAAGCTGGCCGAGGTTTACCTCGGGCCCTTCATCGGCAGCGGCATCGAGAACTGGTTTCCCTACGTGCTGGCGCTGGTGTTTTTGCTGGTGCGTCCGGCGGGGTTGTTTGGCGAACGGGCCATCGAACGGGTTTAGGGGAGCGCATCATGTTTTATCGAGAAACAGGCCAGTTCAACACCCGCTATGCCCAGGACCGCCGGGTCTTCGCGCTGCGCCAGGACCGTCACGGGCTGGTCGCGTTGCTGCTGTTGGCCTTTGTCGTGGTGCCTTGGCTGGGCAATGACTACTGGTTCAGCGCGATCCTGATTCCGTTCCTGGTGCTGTCCCTGGCCGGGTTGGGGCTCAATCTGCTCACTGGCTATGCCGGACAACTGTCCCTCGGTTCGGCGGCGTTCATGGCGGTGGGCGCCTTTGCCACCTACAACCTTGAAATAAGGGTCGCCGGCTTGCCGTTGTTGGTCAGTATCGCCCTGGGCGGATTGACGGCGGCGTTGGTGGCGGTGCTGTTCGGCTTGCCGAGTTTGCGCATCAAAGGCTTCTACCTGCTGGTCTCGACCCTGGCAGCGCAGTTCTTCGTGACCTGGGCGCTGACCCGGTTCAGTTGGTTTTCCAACAACAGCGCCTCCGGCGTGATCAGCGCGCCGCGCCTGGACGTATTCGGGATAAACCTCGACGCGCCGGCCGGTCGCTATCTGTTGACCCTGAGCGTGGTGGTAGCGCTGTTCTGGCTGGGCAAGAACCTGGTGCGCAGCGAGTTGGGGCGCAACTGGATGGCGGTGCGCGACATGGACACCGCCGCCGCGGTCATCGGCATTGCATTGGCAAAAACCAAGCTGCTGGCGTTCGCCATCAGCGGTTTTTTCCTCGGGGTGGCCGGTGCGCTCTGGGCCTTCGCTTACCTGGGCACGGTGGAGCCCCACGGGTTCGACCTCAATCGGTCGTTCCAGATTCTGTTCATCATCATTATCGGCGGCCTCGGCAGCCTGCTGGGCAACTTCCTCGGCGCGGCCTTCATCGTGCTGTTTCCGGTGTTGCTCTCGAACCTGGTGTCGCTGCTGCCCGGCGGGCTGGTGGACGCCGGCCAGGTGGAGAACCTGCAGAAGATGATATTCGGCGCCCTGATCATTTTGTTCCTGATCAAGGAACCAGAGGGCCTTGCGCGCCTCTGGCAGAGATTTCGCCAGCGCGCTCGGCTGTGGCCGTTGCGCTACTGAGCGAACCGCACAACGCGGGTTTGCAGTTCCATTTTGTTGGCTTATCCATGGCTTCATAACAAGGAAAATCCGATGTTCAAACGATCATTCGCCAGTAGCCTGGCACTGGCCCTGAGCCTCACCGCCGCGGCCTTCACTGTCCAGGCGGACAACGAACAATACTTCCCGCTGCAAAGCTATCGCGTCGGCCCTTATGCGGCCGGCGGCACCGGTTTTTTCGGCGGTTTCATCGACTACCTCAAGTACGTCAACGCCAATGGCGGCGTGAACGGCGTCAAGCTGACCTGGAGTGAGTGCGAGACCGAATACGTGGTCGAGAAAGGCGTGGAGTGCTACGAACGCCTGAAGAAAGGCTTGAACGGCGCGCCGGCAGCTGCCACCAACCCGCTGTCGGTGGGCATCGCCTACGCCACGCTGGAGCGCTCGACAGCCGACAAACTGCCGCTGATCACCATCAACCATGGGCGCACGGATTCCACCGATGGCAGCGTGTTCCCTTACGTTTTTCCGTTGCAGTTGAACCCGTATTCCGAGGTCTCGGCGATCATTAATTACATCGGCCATCGCGCCGGGGGGCTGGACAAACTCAAGGGCCTGAAAATCGTTACCCTGTATCACGGCTCGCCCTACGGCAAGGAAACCAATGAGGTCCTGCAAACCCTGGCCGACAAATACGGTTTTGCGCTGACCTTGCTGGAGGTGCCGCACCCGGGCAACGAGCAACAATCGCAGTGGCTGAATATCCGTCGGGAAAAACCCGATTGGGTGATCCTGCGCGGTTGGGGCGTGATGAACCCGGTGGCGCTGAAAACCGCGCAGAAAGTCGGTTTCCCGGCCGACCACATCATCGGCAACATCTGGAGCAACTCCGAGGATGACGCTGCGCCGGCCGGTGCCGCGGCCAAGGGCTTCATCGCCATCACCACGCACCCTTCGGGCACCGATTTTCCAGTGTTGCAGGGCATCAAGAAACAAGTGGTCGATGCCGGTCATGGCGACCTGGCTGATCCCAAGCGTTTCGGCACCGTGTATTACAACCTCGGCGTGGTCAACGGCATCCTCAACGTAGAAGCGCTGCGCATTGCCCAGCAGAAATTCGGTCAGCAACCCCTGACGGGTGAGCAAGTGCGTTGGGGCTTCGAGAACCTCAAGCTCGACGACGCCCGGCTCAAGGAACTGGGGGCGTTGGGCCTGGTGCAGCCGTTGCAGTTGTCGTGCTCGGACCATGAAGGCGGTGGTGCGGTGCGCTTCCAGCAATGGGACGGTACGCAGTGGAAGCTGATCAGTGACTGGGTGCAGGCCGACCGCGCCCTGTTGCGGCCGATCATCGAAGCGTCTTCGCATCAGTACGCCCGGGAAAAAAGCCTTACTCCGCGTGATTGCAGCACGGAATCCTGAGGCATCGCGGCGGCCGGGCGCATGCGTCCGGCCGCTACTTGAAAAGGCGAAACAGCATGGTGACGAACGTGCCGATCCTGCAGATCGACGATATTGAAGTGCTCTACGAACAGACCATCCTGGCGGTGCGCAGTGTGTCGCTGGAGGTGGAAAAAGGGCAGGTCGTGGTGCTGCTGGGCGCCAACGGCGCGGGTAAAAGCACCACGCTGAAGGCGGCCTCCAACCTGGTGCGCGCCGAACGGGGCGAGGTGGTGCGGGGGCGGATTGTCTACCAGGGGCGAGACGTGACCCGCAGCGCGCCTCACACCTTGGCGGCGAGCGGTCTGGTGCAAGTGCTGGAAGGTCGGCATTGCTTTGCCCAGTTGACCGTGGAGGAAAACCTGCTGGCCGGTGCCCTGGCGCGCCAGGTGCCACGGCGCCAGTTGCTGGCTGAGCTGGAATCGGTTTACGGCCATTTTCCCCGACTGAAACTGCGGCGCAAAAGCCTGGCCGGCTACACCTCGGGCGGCGAGCAACAGATGATCGCAATAGGCCGCGCGCTGATGGCCAAGCCGCAACTGGTCTTGCTGGACGAACCGTCGATGGGGTTGGCGCCGCAGATCGTCGAGGAAATCTTCGAGATCGTCCGCCAACTCAATCAGCGTGACGGCGTCAGTTTCCTGATTGCCGAACAGAACATCAACATCGCCCTGCGCTACGCCCACTACGGTTACGTGTTGGAAAGCGGTCGCGTGGTCAGTGAAGGCAGCGCTGAACAACTGGCGGCCCGCAGCGATCTCCAGGATTTCTACCTGGGCGCGCGAACGAGAGGCCAGGAAGCATCCGAGATTGAAGCAAGGAGCTCCCCCTAAAAGGGCCACTGTCGAATCGCTTTTGTGGCGAGGGAGCTTGCTCCCGCTGGGCTGCGCAGCAGCCCCAAAGCCAGTCATCGAGGTGTATCAGGTGGATGTCATCCGTTTCATTGGGGGCGCTGCGCAACCCAGCGGGAGCAAGCTCCCTCGCCGCGGAGCCCTTTGGAACTCAGGTCGACAGGTTGATCACCCGGCCATCCCGGGTGTCCAGTGCCGGGCGGCGCCGATTGACCACCAGTTCGCCAATCCTGATCAGCAACGTGCGGGTGACATTGCGACTCAGGCCCAGCAGGCTGGCGGTATGGACCTGATTGCAATTGGCGTATCGGTAGGCGGTGCGTAGCAACTCGGCCTCGACCTTTTCATACACGTCGCCATGCTCTTGTTCGAGCAGTTTCTCGAAGGCTTTTTGCAAAAGCGCCTCTGCGCTTTGGGGGGCCGAGTCCGGCGGGTTGTCCCGGCGTTCGATACGGAGGTTCGACAGGTGCAGGTCCTGCACGCCGATCACATTGTTACGGCAAATCAACAGGGTGTGGTGAATGACATTTTCCAGTTCGCGGATGTTCCCCGGCCAGGAGTAGTCGAGCAACTTGCGTTGCGCCTGGGCATCCAGCGTCACCTCGCCGTGGCCAAGCCTGTGGCTGTACTGTGCAATGAAGTGGCGTATCAACGGCAGGATGTCGCCGGGACGTTCGCGCAGCGGCTTGAGCACCAGGCTGACCACGTTCAGGCGGTAATAGAGGTCTTCGCGAAAGTGTCCGGCATTGATGGCTTTTTCCAGCTGTACGTTGGTGGCCGCCAACACGCGTACATTGATCTTGATGCTCTTGCGCGACCCCAGTCGAACCACTTCGCGCTCCTGTAATACCCGCAGCAATTTGACCTGGATCGGCAGCGGCAGATCACCGATTTCATCGAGGAACAAGGTGCCGCCATCCGCTTCCTCGAACCAACCAGCCTTGGCCGTCAACGCGCCGGTGAAGGCGCCTTTTTCATGGCCGAACAGCTCGGCCTCCACCAGGGTTTCGGAAAACGCCCCGCAGTTGACCGCCACGAACGGCTTGTGGCGACGGGCGCTGAGGTTGTGCACGTGGCGCGCCACCAGTTCCTTGCCGGTCCCGGTCTGGCCGATGATCAGCACGCTGGCGTCACTGGGCGCCACTTGTTGCAGGTGTTCCAGCAAGGCGCGGGAGGTGGGGTCTTCGAAGACCTGGGCCGTGGCACGAATCGAGGTGGCCAGGCCGGGAGAGGGGGGAAGTGTTAGAAGCTGCATGACGGTGGCCCGTTAATGAGATTGCCGTGACTGAGGATGGGTAAATGCCGACGTTCTTGAGGCAGTACCGCGAAGCCATTGGGCTTAAGGCTTAATCTAAATGATCTAAAAAATATAAAACAAATAACCTTTAGTTATTTGCTTAAGGCTTTCGTCCCAGAATTCAGTACAGCGCTAGGGGTCATGTCGCCGTTAACGAGATAAATTGAAATGACCATAAAAAGTTTTATTGACTAAAAAATTACATCGGGTAATTATTCTCCTGCATCTGCTTTCACGCAGAGTCATTTTGCAGGGGCAACCCGATGAATCAGAACACCGTGCCTTCACTGGCCAGTCTCTACGTCGAGACTCACGAATCGCCTTCTGACGCACGCCTGGCGCCTTCACTTATGCAAGGCTTTCCCGCCGAACCCCACCGCCGCGTCACCTGGCACAACTGGATGAGCCCACCGTTCAACCAATGGGGCTTTCGCAACCTGGCGCGCTTGCGTCCTTCCATCGATGTGCGGGCCGGCAGCGGGCCGGTCAGCGCGTTCAAGCAGGCGCTCCAGCCGTTGGATGAGCTGCACTTCGACAGCGAGTGTGGCTTGAGCATCAGCGTGATCGACCACCTGATCGCCAGCCAGACCGATGGGTTCCTGGTCCTCAAGGGTGACACCGTGCTGTTCGAGCGCTACTTCAATGGCCAGAGCCCCCAGGACCGGCACATCATGTTTTCGGTGACCAAGTCGCTGATCGGTGCCCTGGGCGAGCAACTGGTCTGCGAAGGCCTGTTGGACCCGACGCTGACAGCCGCCCATTACGTACCGGAACTGACGGGCAGCGCGTTCGGCGATGCGACCGTGCGCCAGCTGTTCGACATGGCCGTGGCCGTCGATTACAGCGAGGTCTATGAGGACCCGGATTCCGAGAGCTCCCAATACGGCTACGCCTGCGGTTTCCAGCCGGCGCCAGCGCAGTACACGACGTTCGAATCCCTGTACCAGTACTTGCCGTCATTGAGAAAGCGCGGCAGTCACGGCGGCTTTTTCCATTACGTGACGGCCACCACCGAGGCGCTGGCCTGGGTCATGGAGCGGGCATCAGGCAAGGCCTGCCATCAGTTGCTGCAAGATATCTGGAGCCAGTTGGGCTGTGAACGTGACGGCTACTTCCTGGCGGATCCCTGGGGCCGCAGCGTCGCCGGTGCCGGTTTCAGTGCGACCTTGCGTGACATGGCGCGCTTCGGTCGCCTGCTGGCCAACGATGGCCGCCAGGGGGGGACACAACTGCTCTCGGCCGAGGCGCTGGCCGGTATCGCCACCGGAACCGACCCCGCGATCTACGCTGCATCCCCCGACTTTTCGAGCTGGACCCCAGGCGCGTCCTACCGCAGCCAATGGTATGTCTTCAACGACCACAGCCAGGCGCTCATGGCCGGTGGCATCCATGGTCAATACCTGTTCATCGACAAACCGTCCGGCGTGGTGATCGTCAAGCAGTCGTCCCTGGACGAAGCCGTCAGCCCCTTCGACGGCGACAGCGTGCGCATGCTGCGTGCCATCGCGGCGCAACTGACGCCCTGACTTCATCCGATAAATACAAGAGTTCGTTCCGCTCACCCGGCCCAGCCAGGTGTTGGCGCGGGTTTGCGCCGCCATTTACTGCCCTGTAACAACAATAATCAACAGGAGCTCCATATGGTTTCCATGATGCGTTTGTCCCGAGCGTTCCTCGTGCTCGGGTTACCCTTGACCGCCCAGGTTGCCTGGGCGGGCTACACCTTCGAGGAGGGCAACCTCAAGGGCGAGGTCAACTTCAGTGCCGGTGGCGCAGTCCTTTCTACCCGCAACGTCAACTTTGGCGGCGGCGTGGTGGACATGCGCAGCGGCAAGAATCGCGGCACGAAAATCGACTGGCAGGAGTTCTACGTCAAGCCGGGCGTCAAGTTGGAGTATGCCGTGCAGCCGGATTTCGCCCTGTTGGCCGGCGGCTCACTGGTGGGGGCGACCACCTTCGGGGACGGCGATGCCGGTGGCTTCACCCGCAGTTCCGACGGCAAGGTCTCGACCGAAGAGTTTTATGGCGGTTTCCGCGCCGGGGAGTGGACGGTTACGGGCGGTCGCCAGAATTACATGATCGGCAACGGTTTCATCGTGATGGATGGCAACCTCGACCAGTTGAACGACGGCGCCTATTGGCTCGCACCCCGCACCGCCTTCAAGGATTCGGCGGTGGTCGCCTGGGACCATGGCGCATTGAAGGTCCAGGGCTTCAGCCTGGGGACCGACAGCGACCTGGGTGACTTTCGCATGAGCGGCGTGAACCTGGACTACAACCTCGACGACCAGGTGACGCTGGGCGCCACCGCGTTGAAGGTCAAGGCCATGGGGCCCAAGGGCAGCACGTTGCCGCGCCGTCGCGATGGCATGCTGGTGTATAACGTCAGGGCCTTGAACGCCCGGCTCCCGGCTATCCCGGACCTGACCCTCAATGCCGAATATGCCCTGGAACGAGGCAGCGGCGAAGGCGTGGATTACGATGCCAAGGCCTGGTACGGCCAGGCGGATTACACCTTCAGCACGCTGCCGTTGACCCCGGTGATCGGCTACCGCTACGCGAGCTTTTCTGGCGACGACAACCTCACGGACAACCGACAGAAAGCCTGGGACCCGTTGAGCAAGGGCTTCGTCGACTGGAGCACCTGGCTGATCGGTGATGTCGTCGGCAACTACCTGCTGTTCAACAGCAACGAAAACGTCCAGCAGTTCTCACTCAAGACCCACCTCAACGAAACCCTTACGCTCGGTGCGATCCACTACCAGTTCTGGCTGGACGAAAAAAACTACATGGGCACCGCCGTCAGCGACAAACGGTTTGCCGACGAAAGTGTAGTCTTCCTGGATTGGGCGCCTTCGAAGTCGTTGTCTACCTCGCTGTCCTATAACTGGGTCAAGCCCATGGCAGCGGCCAGACAAGTCTTCGGCGACGACCGGAAATTCAGCGCGCTGGAACTCTACTTCACCTACCGCTATTAAGTGCCGCGAGCCTTCGCGGCCGCGCTGGAGTGTTTGATCATGAGCCTGTTTTTGCGCAACACCTTGCTGGGCGCTGTCGTTTCGATGTTGGTCAGTGGCGCAAGCCTGGCCGAAGAACGGACGGTGCGAATCTACAACTGGATCGAGTACCTGCCGCCTGAAATCCTCAAGAGTTTCGAGGAGGAAACCGGCATCCGTCCCATCTACGACGTTTTCGACAGCGTCGAGACCTTGGAGTCCAAACTCCTGACCGGCAACTCCGGATATGACGTGGTCTACCCGAGCAGTTCCAACGTCAGCCACCTGATTGCCGCGGGCGCGGTCCAACCCCTGGACCGCAGCCAATTGCCGAACTGGCAGCATCTGGACCCCGAGTTCATGAAAACCCTGGAGGCCATCGGTGACGAAGGCAACCGTTACGCGGCGCCGTATCTCTGGGGCACGACCCTGATCGGCTATAACGTCGACAAGGTCCGGCAGGTGCTCGGGGCTGACGTGCAGATGAATACCTGGGACATCATCTTCAAGGAAGAGAATATGGCCAAGTTGGCCAGTTGCGGTGTCGGCTTCCTTGATGCGGCGAACGAGATCGTACCCATCGCCTTGCATTACAAGGGCCTGGATCCCAACAGCCAGAAGCGCGAAGACTACCCGCAGGCCCAGGCGGCGATGCACACGGTTCGCCCGTACATCACCTATTTCAACTCTTCACGCTATGGCATGGACCTGGCCAACGGTGAGATCTGCGTCGGGGTGGGCTGGTCTGGCGGCGTGGCCCTGGCCACGCGACTGGCCGATGCCGCCGGCAAGGGTGTCAAGGTGGCGATGGCCTTACCCAAGGAAGGTGCGCCGATGTGGGCGGACGTCATGATGGTGCCCACCAACGCCCCTCATACCGCAGAGGCCTACGCCTTCATCAACTACATCCTGCGCCCGGATGTGATTGCCCGGATCAGCAACAAGATTGGTTACCCCAACCCGAACAAGGACGCCACGGCATTGGTGGACGCCGAGATCCGTAGCAACCCGGCCATGTATATACCGGATGAAGCTCGCAAGACCCTGTTCATGCTAGAGCCCGTGCCGGCTGCCGTGGAGCGGATCCGCACGCGCACCTGGACCGCCATCAAGACCAATCGCTGATCAGGCTGGCCCGGCGTCGCGACGCCGGGCGCTTATCGGTGGATGTGCTCAGGCGCGCATGCCCTGGAACAGCAGCTCAGTGATACGCTGGACCTGCGTTGAATGGGCTTCGATATCCGGTTGTTCCTGGTTGACCAACCTGAACAGCTGCAAGTGCGAATAGTCGTTCAACAGGAACGCAGCGAGGTCCACGTCCAGGTCGGCGCGTAATTTGCCGGCCTGTTGCAATTCCCTGATCAGACCACTGATCTCGGCCCTGAGCGCATCGTTCATGGCGCGGTACCCCTCGGGCAGCCCGTTGTCGCCACCAAACAGGATCAGCGGCAGCAACTCGCGCCACAGGCTCGGGTGCATGACCTCCAGTGCGTAACCGGTCAACAGCCGCTCCAGATAACACAACGCTTCGACCGGGTCTTCGATGTCAGGCATTTGGCTACGGGTGTCGCTGAGCGCGCGCTGGTCGGCGTCGTGCAGGATTTCCAGGATGATTTCCTGCTTGTTGCCGAAGTACTTGAACACGGTGGGCGCCGATACGCCGGCCTGGCTGGCGATCTGTTCGATGGTGGTGTTCTGGAAACCCTGGCGCTCGAACAGTTCGACCGCTGCCTTGCTGATGGCTTGGCGGCGTTCGGCTTTTTGACGTTCACGCAGTCCGCTCACGGGAGGTCCTTGTTGGAGAGAAGAGAATAGAAGGCCGGTGCTTCCACAGGGGCTTGCGACTGACTTGCCTTCCGAACTCATGCAAAAATACTTAACTGAGTAAAATGTTTAAAGCATTTATTTCAGGGTTTTCGGTGGAGTGCTGATCGGGAGCTTTTGTGGCGAGGGGATTTATCCCCGCTGGGCTGCGCAGCAGCCCTAAAAACGTTCGGCTCGGTGTCAAGTCAACGGTATTTTTGGGGGCTGCTACGCAGCCCAACGGGGATAAATCCCCTCGCCACAATGGGCAAAACGCCATGTCCCACTTGGCGAAATCAGGCACAGAGATGGCGCGTTCAGGTAACTAACTCGGGAGGGAAGGCAGGTAACGTGGCGCGACTTTTCACCGCAAGTGCGCACGTTCGCCCAGGGTGGTTCAACACAACCAAACGCTGCCGCTTCCAGGAGGGGCGGGAAACCAGCAACACCGACTGTCCCTGCGCGCGTCTCAATGTTCGATCACAAGAGAATAAAAAGAATGACCAGCCCCAGCTTCAAGGACTCGAACGGCCATCTGGCACAGGGCTTCAAGCCTCGTCACGTCACCATGCTGTCCATTGCCGGAATCATCGGCGCGGGTCTGTTCGTGGGATCGGGGCATGCCATTGCCGCCGCTGGCCCGGCCGTCATGCTGGCCTATCTGTTCTCCGGCCTGCTGGTGGTCCTGGTCATGCGCATGCTGGGCGAGATGGCGGTTGCCAATCCGGATACTGGCTCCTTCTCCACCTATGCCGACCAGGCCATCGGACGCTGGGCAGGCTTTACCATCGGTTGGCTCTACTGGTGGTTCTGGGTGCTGGTGATTCCCATCGAAGCGTTGGCCGCCGGTCATGTGCTGAACCAGTGGTTTCCCGCCATCGACGCGTGGTTATTTGCCTCGGTCTCCATCGTTCTGCTGGCCGTGACGAATCTGTTCAGCGTGTCCAAATACGGCGAGTTCGAGTTCTGGTTCGCCATGGCCAAGGTCGTGGCGATCATCGGCTTCATCTCCCTGGGTTTCGCGGTGCTGATGGGCTGGATTCCCGAGCGTGAAGCCAGCGGCCTGAGTCGGTTGATGGAGGAACATGGCGGGTTCGCCCCCAACGGCCTGTCGGCGGTGGTGGGCGCGTTCATTACCATCATGTTCAGCTTCATCGGTACGGAGGCGGTGACCATCGCAGCCGCCGAATCCGATAACCCTGCGCAGAACATTGCCAAGGCCACCCGTTCGGTGATCTGGCGCATCGGTGTGTTTTACCTGCTGTCGATCTTCGTGGTCATTTCCGTGGTCCCCTGGAACGATCCGCTCCTGGCTTCAGTGGGTTCCTACCAGCGGGCCCTGGAGCTGATGAACATTCCCCACGCCAAATTCCTGGTGGATGTGGTGGTGCTGATCGCCGTGGCCAGTTGCATGAACTCCTCGATCTACATCGCCTCGCGGATGTTGTACTCCCTGGGGCGTCGCGGCGATGCGCCAAAGGCCTTGAAGGTGACGTCTTCGGCTGGTGTGCCACGGTCCGCGGTGATTGCCAGTACCGTACTGGGTGCGGGCGTCACCTTGTTCAGTTACTTCATGCCCGCCGGCCTGTTCCAGTTCCTGCTCGCCAGCTCCGGCGCCATCGCCTTGCTGGTGTATCTGGTGATCGCGATCTCGCAACTGCGCATGCGCCGGATGTTGCAACGGCAGAATATCGAGCTGCCTTTTCGCATGTGTCTGTTCCCCTGGCTGACATGGTTGGTCATCGTGTTCATCTCGGCGGCGCTGGCGGTCATGATGGTCACGCCCGAGCATCGCAGCGAGGTCAGTACCACCTTGGGCCTGGCATTGGTCATTTCCTTTATCGGGTTGGTGACGTCGCGGCATTCGCCCCGGCCTGAACGGGTCGTTTCCCTCGGCTAGCCACGCTGTTTTTACCCGGTTGACGCCACGTTACTGGCGTCAACAAAACCTCATTTCGGGCCCATTCGGGAGGCAATAAGCTCCGCCTTGAAACGCGGCCCGTCCGCTTGTCACCCACTTGCAAGCACACCCCTGCAAACCGGCACTAACCCACGGCTGCGTTGTCAGTAATTGGCGCCTGTAGGGATGAGGATCGCCCCTGATAACAGCACGCCAGCTGGATTAGTTTTTTCTCGATCACGCTCGGGAAAAAAGGCCTTGCGATGGATTGCGTCCTGGACCGACCATTTCTCTTGCAGGCGATTTCCCATGGGGTTTCTACTCGATCCGCGTCATGACATTGATGCTGCCTTATTGAGCTACCGCCGGGTGTTCTGGGCGCTGGCATTGTTCAGTGGCGTGATCAATCTGTTGGTGCTGGTGCCGTCGCTCTACATGATGCAGGTCTACGACCGGGTCCTGACCAGCCGCAACGAAACCACCTTGTTCATGCTGACCTTGATGGCCCTGGGACTGTTCATGTTCAGCGCCCTCATCGAGTGGGTCCGTGGCGAGGTGATGATTCGCATGAGCGCGGGGCTGGATGAAGCCTTGGGCGAGCGGATTTTCGACGCCGCCTTCGCTCGCAGCCTGCGCGAGCACAACGCCAACCCGGCGCAGGTGCTCACCGACCTGGCAACGCTGCGCCAGTTGATTACCGGGCAGGGCCTGATCGCCTTGCTCGATGCACCCTGGCTGCCGATCTTCTTGCTGGTGGCGTTCATCTTTCACCCCTGGTTCGGTGTGCTGACATTGGTGTTGGCCTTGGTGCTGATCGGCTTGGCGCTGTGGGGAGAACTGGCGACGCGAACACGCCTGGGGGAGGCCAATCGACTGGGGGTGCAGTCGTCGATCTATGTGAACAGCACGCTGCACAATGCCGAAGTTATCCAGGCCCTGGGCATGCTCGGGCCGCTGCGTCAGCGCTGGAGCCTGTTGCAGCAACGGATCATTGCCGCCCAGGCCCATGCCAGCGACCGCAGTGCACGTATTACCTCGACGACTCGTTTCGTGCGGATCTCCGGGCAGTCCCTGGCGTTGGGGTTGGGCGCTTTGCTGGTGCTTGAAGGCCAACTGTCGGCGGGCATGATGATTGCGATGTCGCTGTTGCTGGGTCGGGCCTTGGCACCCGTGGAAATCGCCATCGGCTCGTGGAAGCAATTCAATTCCGGACGCCAGAGCTACCAGCGCCTGAGCCAATTGCTGGCCCAGCACCCACGCGAGCGCCTGCGCATGCCGTTGCCACCGCCCACCGGCGCGGTGCGCCTGGAACAGTTGTATGTCGGTCCGCCAGGTGCTTCGCAGCCGATCCTGCGCGGGATCAATTTCAGCCTCGCCAAAGGCGATGTACTGGCGGTGGTCGGGCCCAGCGCCAGTGGTAAATCGACACTGGCGCGGGCCTTGGTCGGGGTCTGGCCGGCCATGGGCGGGTCGGTGCGCCTGGACGATGCCGAGATCAGCCAGTGGTCCCACGATGCCTTGGGCCCGTACCTTGGATACCTGCCACAGGACATCGAGCTGTTCGATGGCACGGTCGCCGACAACATTGCCCGCTTCGGTGAGCAGGACGCCGACAAGATCATCGCCGCCGGGCGTCATGCCGGCATCCACGAAATGATCCTAAGGTTCCCCAAGGGCTACGACACGCCGTTGGGCCCGGGTGGGCTTGGCTTGTCCGGTGGGCAAAAGCAACGCCTGGGCCTGGCTCGCGCGCTCTATGGGCGGCCATCGCTGATCGTGCTCGATGAGCCCAACTCCAATCTCGATGACGCCGGCGAGTTGGCGCTGGTGCAGGCCATCAGTGCGCTCAAGGCAGCCGGCAGCACCGTGGTGTTGATTACCCACCGTCCCAATGTACTGGCGGTGGTCGATCACATCCTGGTGCTCAAGGACGGTACTCAACAAGCGTTCGGCCCTCGGGACCGGGTGCTCAAGGCATTGATGCCGGGGCCAAGACCGGCCGCGGTCAGGGAGGCGGGTGGCGATGCGTGATCTGACTCCAGGGGCACACGCGTACAGCGAGCAGGGGCTGAGTGTTCGCAGCACCACGACGCTGCCCAGTGCCAGCACCGACGCCGGGAGCGCGGCGCGTTATGGCGTGGGATTCCTGGTCCTGACGCTGGGTGGTTTCCTGCTCTGGGCCTGCCTGGCGCCGCTCGACCAAGGGGTGGTAGGCAGTGGCACCGTGGTGGTGGCGGGGGAGCGCAAGGCCGTGCAGTCGCTGGTCGGCGGAGTCGTGGAAAAACTGCTGGTCAGCGACGGCGACCGCGTCACCCAGGGGCAATTGCTCGTGCAACTCAACACGGTGCAAGCGCAGTCGCAATTGGACGTAACCCTGGGCAAGCTGCTCAATGATCGCAGCATCGAGGCGCGCTTGATTGCCGAGCGCCTGGGCAGCGCCGAGATCCAATGGCCCGCGGAACTGCTGGCCCACGCCGACGAACCGCGAGTCAAGGCGGCCATGGCCTTGCAGAGTCAGTTGTTCATCACCCGCCGCGCGGAGCTGGGCAGCCGCTTGCAGATCATTGAGCACGAAGCCGCGGCCTTGCAGCAGCAATTGCTTGGCTACGAAGGCGTCAAGCGCAACTACGACGCGCAGATGCGTTTCCAGCAGCAGGAGCTTGAAGGCCTGCGCGATTTGGCCCGCGAAGGCTACGTTCCGCGCAACAAACTCTTCGAGGCCGAGCGCAACGCGGCCCAGTTGGCGGGACAGATCGCCTCCGGTGTGGGGGATGTCGGCAGGACCCGGCAGGCGATCAATGAAAGCCGACTCAAGGCCCTGCAGGCGCAGCAGGAGTTTCGCCGTGATGCCGAAACCCAGCTCAGCGAAGTCTCGGCCGAGGCCGCTGGTTATGCCGATCAGATTCGTGCCTTGCAGTTTGAAGTCGACAACGGTGCAATCCGTGCGCCGGTGGCCGGGCAAGTCATGGATGTGAGCATTCATACCGTCGGCGGCGTTGCGCAGGCCGGCCAGACGCTGATGCAGGTGGTGCCGCTGGATGCACCGATGGCGATCACCGCGCGTTTCGAGCCGCTGATGGCCAACAAACTGCGCCCGGGCCTGCCGGTGCATGTGCATTTCACCGCGCTGCAACGGGTGGATACGCCGACGGTCACCGGCACGGTGACGACGGTGTCGGCGGACCAGTTGATCGATGAGCAGACACACCAACCGTACTTTTCCGCCAAGGTCGAGATTCCCGCCGACACCGTGGTTGAGTTGCAGCGCGCCGGTCTGCTGGTGCGCCCGGGCATGCTCGCCGACGTCACGGTGGTGACGGGCGAGCGCACCTTGATGAATTACCTGATGAAGCCTTTGCGTGAACGCTTGCTTGCAGCCTTCAAGGAGGAATGAGCATGGTCGACCGTCGCCGCTACCGTTGCCGTGTGTTGCTGGGCCTGTATACCGGTTGGGCGTTGATCGATCCGCTGTGGGCTGCCGAGGGAGGCTTGAGCCTCACCGCCGCCTACGATGCCTCGCGCCTCAATGATCCGACCGTGCAATCGGCGGCTCACGCTTTTGAAGCTTCGCGGCATGAAGAGGACATCGGGCGTGGCGGCCTTTACCCGCAAGTGTCGCTGACCTCGCGCTACGGCTACGGCGGGCGGACCGACGGCGGTGACGACAGCACTTACGTCAACAGCAACGATTACCAGGCCAACAACGTCACCCTGGCGGCGCAACAGCCGCTCTACGACAAGGCCCGCTGGGCTGCGTACCAGGAAGGCAAGGCGCGGGGGCAACTGGGTATCCAGGTGTTCGACGTGGCCGATCAGACCTTGTATGACCGGGTGGCAAAGGGGTATTTCGACGTTGCCCGGGCCGAGAACGAGATCAAGCTGATCCAGCAGCAAAAGGCGGCCATCCAAGGCTTGGTCATCCAGAGCAAAAAACTGTACGAGGGCGGCCAAGGCGCGATCACCGATATCGACGAAGCCCAGGCGCGGCTCGACCTGGTGCATGCCCAGGAGGCTGAAGCCCAGGCGCGTCGCGTGGCGGCGTTGCGGGCCTTGTCCGGGCGTGCCAGCGTGCCCATCGATGACATCCTGCCGATGCGCGAAGAACTGGCCGCCGGCAGTCCGATCCCGCCTGAGCAGGACTTGCCGTACTGGACGGCGATTGCCCGTGAAGCCAGCCCCGAACTGGCCGCTCGGCTGGCTGCGGTGAAAGTGGCCGAGGCCCAGGCCGACAGCCAGCGTGCCGGGCATTATCCAACCTTGTCGCTGACCACTCAGTTGACCCGGCGGGAAACCCGTCAATACCAGGAACTCGACCCGCGCCAGGACACCTACTACGTGGGGGTGCAGTTGGATATTCCGTTGTATCGCGGCGGGGCGGTACGGGCGTCGGTGGCCAAGGCCGAAGCGCAACTGGCCGGCGCCCAGTCCGACTACGACGTGCAACGCCAACAACTGGCCGAGGATATCGAGGCCGATTACCTGGGCGTCGTAGCCGGGTTTGCCAAGAGTAAGGCGATGCAACGGGCGGTGGAGTCCAATCAGCGAGCACTGACCTCGACGGAAAAAGGCTTCCAGGGTGGCGTGCGCTCCACGGTGGATATTCTTGACGCGCAGCAGCGGCTGTTCCAGGCCCGTCGGGACCTGCTCAATACCAAGCTCGACATGCTGCAAAGCTATGTGAGCCTGCACACCCACACCGGCCAGATGAACCGCGCGGTGCTGGAGCAGGTGCAAAGCTTGTTCTAGACAAGCCAGGGTTCAAGTTCGCAACTTATCCCTGTGGCGAGGGAGCTTGCTCCCGCTGGGCTGCGAAGCGGCCCCAAACCTAGACAATGAGTGGTATCAGGCAGACCGAGTCCACCGGTTCACGACTGCTGCGCAGCCGAGCGGGAGCAAGCTCCCTCGCCACAAAAGCCGCCCATGAGCTTCAACTTTTCTGGCACAACACGCCGTCCTGTGGGGAGCTTGCTCGCGATAGCGGTGGGTCAGTCAGCATCCATGCTGAATGTGCCGCAGCTATTGCGGGTAAGCCTGCTCAGGGGCAATCAGGCGGTGAAGTCGCTGGCGTGCAGCTCCTTGACGCCCACCAGTTCGAATTCGAACTCGGGGGTGGCGTCGGCGTTGGTGCTGCCGGAGAGGATGCCGTCGACGAAGCGCAGCTGGCCGGTGGCGTTGGTGGCGTCGAAGGCGTTGCTGCCGATGAACGTGAAGGCATCGACCGTGGCGGTCAGCGGGTTGGCGTCCAGGCCGGTGAGGTCCAACTTGTCGAACTCCGTACTCTTGAAACCGCTGATCACGTCGCGCAAGGCCCCGACGCCCATGTCCGACAGCGCACCAAATGCGTAGGTGTCCGCACCAGTGCCACCGGTGAGGTTGTCGGTGCCTGCGCCGCCAATCAACCGGTCATCGCCCGAACCACCCACCAGCGTATCGTTGCCGGCCCCTCCATCGAGGACGTTTGCCGCGCTGTTCCCCGACAGTGTGTCGGCGTAGGCGCTTCCTTTCAGGTTCTCGATGAACTTCAAGGTGTCGAGCCCGGACCCCACGGTGCTCTGTTGCGCCGACGTCGAGAGGTTGACGGTCACGCCAGACAGGGCGCGCTCGAAGCTGGCCGTGTCAATGCCATCGCGTCCATCCAGCACATTGTTGCCGGCGCCGGCGAACAGCGTATTGTCCAGCGCATTGCCGGTGCCATTGGCGGCGCCGGCGCTATCGACATACAGGTTCTCGACGTTGTTGCCCAAGGTATAGGTCGCGAGGCTGCTGTGCACGCTGTCGATCCCGCCAGTCACGGTATTGCTGTTGGTCTCGATCACGCTGTCGTCGGCATTGTCGACAAAGTAACTGTCGTTGCCGTCACCA
This sequence comes from Pseudomonas sp. 3JA, assembly GCF_036961705.1. Classification (NCBI taxonomy): domain Bacteria; kingdom Pseudomonadati; phylum Pseudomonadota; class Gammaproteobacteria; order Pseudomonadales; family Pseudomonadaceae; genus Pseudomonas; species Pseudomonas sp. 3JA. Next base: position 11,528 of record NZ_JBAMDJ010000009.1, on the reverse strand, counting down.
CCGCTCATGCTGTCGTTCCCTGTGGCGCCGTCGAGTACGTTGTTGGCGGCATTGCCGGTGATGAAGTTGCGCCGTTCATTGCCGGTGCCGTCGATGTCCGACACACCGGTGAGTACCAGGTTCTCGAGATTGGCCCCCAGCGTCCAACTGACCGAGGCCTGCACCGTATCGATCTGCGCCGTCGAGGTGTTGGTTTCCACCACACTGTCTAACGCGTTGTCGACCACGTAGATGTCGTTGCCATCGCCGCCGGTCATGGTATCGGCGCCCAGGTCGCCATCGATCGTGTCGTTGCCCGAGCTGCCCACCAGGGTGTCGTCCTGGTCGGTGCCGGAGATCATCCCGCCCTGGTTCTGGGCGTTGTCGAAGATGTCCTGCACGCTGTTGTTGTCGTTGGGATTACCCTGGAAGCCCAGGTCATCGGCAATGTAGTCCGCCAGGCGTTGACCGACGATTTCCGCTGACTCCTCGTGCAGGTGCCAGACGTCATCGGGATACACCAGCGGGTCGACTTCGTAGCGCAAGGGCAGGTCGGTGTAGTCCACCGCCAGCTTGACGTCGGCGCGCTCGGCGGCCATGGCCTCCTGGGCGGCGCGGACATAACCGACGCCCTCGACGATGGACGCGATTTTCTCTTCCGAATAACCCCGGGCCCGGGCCGCATCCTCTTCGTAGTGACCGGTTTCCATCAGGTACACGCTGAAGTTGCCAAATTGGGCATGCAAATAGTCGAACACCTTCAGGGTCGCGGCTTTATACGCAGCCGCAGCCGCGGCCTTGTCCGTGGCGCGGGCGATTTCCTGGGCGGCTTCCTCGCCCTGGCCCCAGATGATGCCCATGGTGACGTTGTCGATCGACTGCAGTTCGGTGCGCTGGTCGCGCAGCAACGTCACCGCCCGCAACAGTGCCGGCCCGGGTTGGTTGGTGTCTGTCAGCCACCAGCACAGTTGGAGTTCCTCGGGGCTGAGCGTGGACAGGCCGTTGACCGTGCTGCCGCCGACCGCGATGTCGATACCGTTGCCATCGGCATCGGTGAACTGGCTGCGCACGTCATAGGTGGTGTAGCGGTTCAAGTCATTGACCAGCATCGAGGTGCCGGATTGGTCATCGTCCTCGGTCATGCGCAGCAGGCGCGCATTGGATTGGCCGAGGGTGGGCAGGTAGAGAATGTCCTGCTGGGCGCGCTCGCCGAAGACGAAGTCGTTGGCGGTGAGGGTGTTGAGGTAGTTGCCGTTGAGGGCGATCTCGAAGCGATTGCCATCGGCGTCGGCTTCGGCGGACTTGATGTAGGTTTTGTCGCCCGCCGTGTTCAGGGTCATGTACAGCGTGCCGTTGCTGCCATCGCCGAGGCCGAGAAAGCCCAGCCCTGAAACGTCGATTTTGTCGACGCCAACGGTAAAGTCATAAATCGTGTCGGTGGCTGTGACACCCCCGGTGTCGTAGTCGCGGTAGCTATCGGACAGGTTGCTGTAGCGGAACGTGTCGGCGCCATCGCCACCGTACAACGAGTCGCGTCCGGCACCGCCGTCGACGATATCCGCGCCGGTGCCGGCCTTGATCGTATCGTTGCCGCCGAGGCCGAGGATCAGGTCCGCACCCGTCGTGCCGTTGAGGGTTTCGGCGTTGTTGGTGCCGGTAATGGTGTTGGCGGGTGCATCGGCCACCACCAGGCTGAAGTTGTCGCTGACCGAGGCGCCCGAGGGGTCGGTGGCCTTGACCAGTATGTCGTAGTTGCCTGCAGCGGTGCTGGTTGGCGTGCCGCTGAAGGTCAGGCTGGTGGCATTGAAGCTCAGCCAGGCGGGCAGGGCGGTGCCGTTGGCGAGGGTCGCGGTATAGGTCAGCACATCCTGGTTGGCGTCGGTGAAGCTGTTGCTCGCCACCGTGTATTTGAAAGGCGTGCTTTCACTGGCGTTCTGGTCCAGGAGTGGGGTGGCCACGACCGGGGCCACGTTGGTGGGGTTGGTCTGGTCGGCGAAGACGAAGTGACTGGCCGTCAGGCTGCTGACGAAGTTGCCCGCCATCGAGATCTCGAACCGGTTGCCGTTGGCGTCGACCGTGAGGTCCTTGAGGTAGGTGCGGTTGGTCGACGAGCTGTAAGTGACCTGCAGGGTGCCGTTGAGCCCGTTGCCCAGACCGGTATAGCCAAGCGCCGAGACATCGATCTTGTCCGCCGTCAGCTCGAAGTCGAGGATCTGGTCACTGGCGCTGGTGGAACTGGTGCGGTAGCTATCGAGTTTCGAGGTGTAGCGGAACACATCGGCGCCGGTGCCACCGGTGAGTTTGTCGACCCCGGTGCCGCCGACCAGGATGTCGTTGCCGGCGCCGCCATTGAGGGTGTCGTTGCCCGCGCCACCGAACAGTTGTTCATTGGCCGCGGTGCCGGTCAGCGTGTCGTTGTTCGGCGTGCCATTGATCACAATGGTGGTGGGAACGTCCTGCACGGCGAGGGTAAAGCTGTCGCTGACGGTGGCGTTGCTGCCGTCGCTCGCGGTGACCTGGATGGCGTAGGTGCCCGACGCGGTGTCGGGTGGCGTGCCACTGAAGGTGCGGGTGGCGGCATCGAAGACCAGCCAGCTGGGCAGGGCGTTGCCATTGGCGAGTTTGGCGGTGTAGCTCAGGCTGTCGTTGTCCGGATCGGTGAAACTGGTGGCCGGCACCACGTAACTGAACGGGGTATTTTCGGTCGCGTTCTGGTCCAACAGCGGCGTCGCCAGTACCGGCGCCTGGTTGGTCGGCGAGGTGGTGGCGAAGACGAAGTTGGCGCTGGTCAAGGTGTTGAGGTAATTGCCATCCAACGCCACTTCGAAGCGGTTGCCATTGGCGTCGGCCTCCAGGGACTTGATGTAGGTCTTGGTGCCGGCACTGTTGAGCACCAGGTACACGGTGTTGTTCTTGCCGTCCCCCAGGCCAGTGAAACCCATGGCCGAGAGGTCGATCTTGTCGGCGCTGACGTTGAAGTCGGTAATCAGGTCGCCGAGGTTGGCGCCACCGGTGTTGTAGTTGCGGTAGCTGTCCAGGCGGTTGGAGAACACGAAGGTGTCCGCCCCGGCGCCACCGGTGAGGGTGTCCATGCCGGCACCGCCGTCGAGCTTGTCGTCGCCGGCGCCACCACTGAGGCTGTCATTGCCTGCCAGGCCGAGCAAGGTGTCGGCGGCATCGCTCCCCAGCAGTGAGTCGCTGCCACTGGTGCCGGTGATCACCCGGTTGAAGATGAAGTTGCTGGCGGTCAGGGTGCTGGCCAGGTTGCCCGAGAGAATCAGCTCGAAGCGATTGCCGCTGGCATCGGCGTCGTAGTCCTTGATGTAGGTGCGGTCGCTGCTGGCGCTGTAGCTGACCTGCAGGGTGCCGCCACGGCCATTGCCCAGGCCGGTGAAACCGAGGCCGGCAAGGTCAATCTTGTCCTGGGTGACGTCGAAGTCGGTGATGGTGTCATCGAAACTGGTGGTCGCGTTGCGGTAGCTGTCCGACTGGGCGACGAACCGGAACGTATCGGCGCCGGTTCCGCCGGTGAGTTTGTCGATGCCGGCGCCACCGACCAGGATGTCGCCACCGGCTGCGCCATTGATCGTATCGTTGCCCGCGCCGCCATAGAAAATCTCGCTGGCGGCGCTGCCGAGCAGTGTGTCGTTGCCCGCGGTACCTTGCACGGTGGTCATCGGCACCGTGGCGCTGACGTAGCTGCCGTCGCCATAGACCAGCGTGGCGCCCTTGCTGGTGTGACTGATGGTGTTGGCGATGATGGCGTTGCGGTCGGTGCCGTCTTCATTGCGCTCTGCAACACCGTAGGTCGACAGGTCGCTGCCGCTGATGATGTTGCCCTGGATGAGGTTATCACTGCCGTTGAAGTACTTGCCGGACACGCCCAGGGTGTCGTCGTAGGACTGGATGATGATTTCCGGTACGGCGCCGCCCAGGGAATTGTTGTTGAGGGTGTTGTCGATGATTTCGACGTGGTTGCTGCCGTAGATGCGGATCCCGGCGCTGCTGTTATCGTGAATGTCGACGCCGGTGACGGTCACTTCGCTGGAGAGCTTGATCAGCACCCCTTCAGCGCCGTTGCCATACACCTCGCCGCCGGTGATGGTGATATTGCTGGGCGAGGGAATGTCCTCGCTACCGCGCTGGACCACGATGCCATTGCCGCCGTTGTCGTAGGCGACGTTATTGGTCATGGTGAAATCGTGGGTGCTGGTGACGACGTTGAAACCGTGGCGGTCGTTGTCGTAGGCGACGTTGTTTTCGAAGGTGCTGTCGCTGAGGAAGTCGGCGACGAAGCCGTCCAGGCCGTTGCCGTGGGACACGCTGTTCTTGATGACCATGTTGACGGTTTGCTCGTGGGGGTCGAAACCGTACCCGGAGCAATCCTTGATCTCGACGCTGTCGAGGGTGACGTTGGAGTCGTAGCCTTCTTCGCCTGGAATGTAGCCGTTGAACCAGCCGTCGACCTTGCCGGTGGTGCTGTCGCGGTTGCCGTCGATGGTGAGGTTGCTGACGCCGAAGTCGTGGGTTTCCTCGCCGTAGGCCGAGCGGATGATACCGGTGATCTTGGTGTCGGAGCCGTCGACCAGCTTGACCGTGGTCGCGCCCATGCCGTCGCCGTACAGGTAGACGTTGCTCTTGAGCATCAGGCAGCCATCGGAAGGTTCCTCACCCCCCGAAACGATGTAGGTACCGCTCGGCATGTACACCTGCCCACCGCCGGCCGCTGCCGCCGCATCAATCGCACTTTGGATGGCTGCCGTGTCGTCGGTGATGCCATCTCCTTTGGCGCCAAAATTTTGTACGTTGAAAATCATGAGCTTATCTCCGTATCAGGCTTAAACCTAGGTAGACGTCAACATTCCATCGACGACCTTCGTGTTATGACCCAGCGGAGCGCAAAAGTTGTGACCGCATATCGGGGAAAGTGTCAAAAAGCCGGACTAACTGATCAGCGGTTGTGTCGTGAAGGGCAGGAGTAACGTTTCGTTGACGCTTTCTGAAGCCCGACGCCGCCTACTGTGGGGCCGTTGGTGTGGCGGACATGCGGTTTCCTTGATTGGCATCAACCTCACTTTCGGGATGGCGCGATAACCTCGAATAAACCATCGCCCCGCTGAAGAGGGCGACCGAGGAACCCCATGATTTATCCGCTGTTTCTGACCTTGCACCTGTTTGCCGCGCTGGTTTTCATCGGCACGGTTTTCTTCGAAGTCCTGTTCCTGGAGAGCATCCGCAAACAACTGCCCATCAAGGTCATGGTGCTGCTGGAGCAAGGCATCAGCCAACGCGCCCGGCAGTTGATGCCGTGGGTGCTGCTGGTGCTGTTCGGCGCGGGCATTGGCATGGTCTGGCTGCGCTATTGGCCGGTGCTCTCGTCGCCGTTGCAGTCATCCTTCGGTTTGCTGCTGGGGCTCAAGATCCTGTTGGCGGGCAGTGTGCTGGGCCATTTCCTCTGGGCCATGTGGTTGTTCAGGAGTGGGCGCATGAACGCCCGCTACGTGCACGTCATCCATGCCAGCGTCTTCTTGCACATGGTCGCGATCGTGCTGCTGGCCAAGGCCATGTTCTACGTCACCTGGTAAGCGCTGGCGCGTGGTTCCAAGGCGCTTGATACAGGTCAAGGTGCCCCGGCGGGTTACCCCGCACACTGCACCCGCACTGCCACTCGGAGATTGTCATGTTCGACCCGTTCCATACCCTCGGTGAGCGACCTTCGGGCCGCGCGTCTGTGGTGGCTGATTTCGATTGTCCGGTCGGTACACGTAGATTCCACACAGGCATCGGTTCGCTCGACCTGCTTCGAGGGTTGCGCAGCAGCCGTCAGAAACGACGGCCCTTGTCCCTGGCGGTGCACCTGCCTTCGCGCTTGCGGCTGGCGTCGTGTTCGCCCCTGGCCAGTGACTGCCGGTGCGGCGAGATAGAGGGTTATCTGCAACGTCTGACGTATGAGATGGGTTTGGTCGGTTGCCACTTGGGCGCAGGGCGGCGTGTCGAGCAGTTTTGCCTGACCGGTGGCACACCGGTGATCGCTCATCTGCAGACGTTGATGAGTGACCTGCGCAAGCGCTTCGACTTCAGTGAATACGACGGTGGCGACCACAGTATCGAGGTGGACCTGCACCACACGGATTGGTCGACCATGGGCCTGATCCGTGACCAGGGTTTCACTCATGTCAGCATCGGCGTCCCCGACATTGGCGTCGACAGCGACCTGTCGGTCGATTGCTACCAGAATCCGGCTCCGATTCATTCGTTGATCGATGCGGCGCGCACGTTTGGTTTTCGCTCCATCAACATTGACCTGGGTTACGGTCACGCTTGGCAGACGCCCAGCAGTTTCGCCCTGAAACTGGCGACGTTGATCGAACTGGAACCGGACCGGTTGCACGTTTTCGACTATGCCCGCGCGCCTTATCGTTACCGCTCGAAGAACGCCGGGGTGGCCGGTGCCTTTTGCAGCCCGGCCGACAAGGACGCCATGCGGCGGATCTGCTGCGAGCAACTGATTGGCGCGGGTTATCACTACATCGGCCTGGGCCAGTTCGTCAGGGCCGACGATGACCTGGCGGTGGCCCAGGAACACGGACGCCTGCATCGCAATTGCCAGGGGTTTACCCGTCACGGTTGCTGTGATCATGTGGGCTTTGGTCTGTCGGCCATTACTCAGATCGAGCACCTGTACGTACAGAACACCGACGACCTGCATCAATATTGCCAACAGCTGGATGCCGGGCAGTTGCCGGTGTGTCGCGGCTGGCGCTGTGAAGCGCAGGATCAGGTCAAGGCGAGCGTGACCGAGCAGCTGTCCTGTGACCTGGAGCTGGATATCCTGGCCATCGAGGCACGCTTCGGCCTGGTGTTTCGCGAGCATTTCGCGTCTGTCTGGCCGTCGCTGGAAGTGTTGCATGACCAGGGATTGATCGAACTGTCGAGCCGGTTTATCGGCATCCTGCCCGCCGGGCGCTTGAACGTCGATGCGATCTGCAATCTGTTCGACCCAGGAATGGATGACGCAGGCCCACACCCTTTTGAAAAGTTGAACCCATCATGAATGCTGTATCCGGTTTCAATCGTGCCCTGGTGGAGAAATACGACCGCCCGGGGCCGCGCTACACCTCCTATCCGACGGCGCCGCAGTTCCACCAGGCCTTTGCCATGGACGAATACCAGCAGGCAGCCCAGCGCAGCAACCAGGCGCCGCAGCCCAAGTCGTTATCGGTGTACATCCATATCCCGTTCTGCCAGAGCCTCTGCTATTACTGCGCGTGCAACAAGATCATCACGCGCAAAAGCCATCGTGCCGTCGAATACCTGACCTACCTCAAGCGCGAAATTGCCCTGCAGGCGGGCTTGTTCGACCGCTCGCGCAAACTGACCCAACTGCATCTGGGCGGGGGCACGCCGACTTACCTGACCCATGAGCAACTGGCCGACCTGATGGACTGCCTGCACCAGTCGTTCGACATGGACGACAGCGACGCCCATGAGTTTTCCATCGAGGTCGATCCGCGGACCATCGATGCGCAACAGATCCAAGGCTTGCGCCAGCTGGGGTTCAACCGCCTGAGCTTTGGCGTCCAGGATTTCGATGCCCAGGTGCAGATCGCCGTCAATCGGGTGCAAAGCGAAGCCCAGGTCGTCGAGCTGGTGGAGGCCGCGCGCCTGGCGCGCTTCAAGTCGGTCAGCGTCGATCTGATCTATGGCCTGCCTTTGCAGACCATCGCCAGTTTCGATGTCACCTTGAGCAAGATCATCGCCCTGCGTCCGGACCGGATCGCGGCCTACAGCTACGCCCACCTGCCGCAACGGGTGCGGGCGCAACGGATGATCCGGCCAGAAGACATGCCGCCGCCAGAGCGCAAGCTGGAGTTGCTCGAGCTGACCATCAATCGCCTGACTGAAGCCGGCTACGTCTATATCGGCATGGACCACTTTGCCTTGCCGGATGACGAACTGGTACGCGCCCGCGCCCAGGGCAGCCTGCAGCGCAATTTCCAGGGTTACTCCACCCACGCCGACTGCGACCTGATTGGCCTGGGGGTGTCCTCGATCGGCAAGGTGGGCGACAGCTACAACCAGAACGTCAAGGAGCTTTCCCAGTATTACGCCCGGTTGGATCAAGGCTTGCTGGCGGTGCAGCGTGGTTATCGGCTGAGCGACGACGATCGCCTGCGGCGCGAGGTCATCAGCGAACTGATGTGTCACGCACGCATCGATTTCGGCCAGATCGAGCGCGCCCACGGCATTCGATTTACCGAGTACTTCGCCGATGCCCTGGACCGACTCCAGGAGCTGGTGCGCGACGGACTGCTGGACCTTCGCGACGACGAGCTGGTGTTGTTGCCCCAGGGGCAATTGATGATGCGCAACGTGGCCATGGCTTTCGACGCGTACCTGGGGGCGGACCAGACGGTTCAGTATTCGCGTACGGTCTGAAAACCGCTCTTGTGGCGAGGGAGCTCGCTCCCGCTGGGCTGCGAAGCAGCCCCAAGGCAAGTCATTGAGGTGTATCAGGTTGATGTAGTCAGCTTCATTGGGGGTGCTTCGCACCCCAGCGGGAGCAAGCTCCCTCGCCACGGGAGTTATCTTCCGGGCTGCAAAGCCCTTTTCAGAAACTCCGCCGTCCGGCTTTCCCGGCAGGCCGCGACTTCCTCCGGAGCCCCGCAGGCCACGACGTTCCCACCTTGGGAACCTGCGCCCGGGCCGATGTCGATGACCCAGTCACTCTGTGCCACGACGCGCATGTCATGTTCCACCACAACCACCGTGTGACCGTCCTCCACCAGGCGATTCAACTGTACCAGCAAGCGGTCGACGTCTTGGGGGTGCAGCCCGTTGGTGGGCTCATCCAACACATACAACGTCGCTCCTCGGGCCTTGCGCTGCAGTTCTGTCGCCAGCTTGATCCGCTGGGCTTCGCCGCCGGACAGTTCCGTGGCCGGTTGGCCCAGGCGCAGGTAGCCCAACCCGATATCCTGCAGCACCTGCAATGAGCGCCTGGCCGCCGCTTGCTCGGCAAACACCTCGAGTGCCTGGTTCACGGTCAGTTGCAGCACTTGGGAAATGTTCAAGCCCTGCCAGTTTACTTCCAGGGTCTGCGGGTTGTACCGCGCCCCGTGGCAAGTGGGGCAGGGTGCGTACACGCTGGGCATGAACAGCAATTCCACACTGACGAAACCCTCGCCCTCACAGGTTTCGCAACGGCCCTTGGCGACGTTGAAGGAAAACCGTCCGGCATCGAATCCCAGTGCTTGCGCCTGCGCTGTCGCGGCAAACAGTTTGCGCACGTGATCGAACAGCCCGGTGTAGGTGGCGAGGTTGGAGCGCGGGGTGCGGCCGATGGGTTTCTGGTCCACCTGCACCAGCCGCCTGACCGCCTCAAGCCCAGCGCTAACGCGCCCGCCGCTGGTTTGCACGGGTTCGTCTTCCAGGCTTTGTTCATCGGGTTCGGCGTTGGGGCTGGCCTGGCCCAGGTGGGCGCCGACCAGATCCAACAGGGCCTGGCTGACGAGGCTGGATTTGCCTGAGCCGGAGATGCCGGTCACGGCGGTGAAGCAACCCAAGGGAAAGGCCGCGCTCAAGTTGTCGAGGTTGTTGCGGGTGATGCCTTCCAGGCGCAGCCAATCCCTGGGTGTCCGAGGGCTGCGTGCCATAACGTGTTCCTCGCCAAAGAGGTAGGCGCGGGTGCGTGATTCCGGCACTTGGCCGAGGCCTGACGGCGGACCGCTGTAGAGGACTTTCCCGCCTTGTTCGCCGGCGTCCGGGCCGACGTCGATGAGCCAGTCGGCCCGGCGCATGGTATCGAGGTCATGTTCGACCACAAACACCGAGTTGCCCGCTGCCTTGAGGCGTTGCAGGGCGCCAAACAGCGCCTCGCTGTCGGCCGGATGCAGGCCGGCGGAGGGTTCGTCCAGCACGTAGATCACCCCGAACAACTGGGAATTGAGCTGGGTCGCCAGGCGCAGGCGTTGCAGTTCGCCGGACGAAAGCGTCGGCGTGCTGCGTTCCAGGGCGAGGTAGCCCAGGCCCAGGTCGATCAGGGTGACGATCCGTTCCAGCAGCTCGGCGGCGATGCGTTGGGCGGCCAGGCGTTTCTCCAGGGAGAGATTGGGCGTGTGGCGCGCGTCGGGCCCACCCGCGTGCGGATTGTCGCCCCTGGCGGCGCGTTGCTCGCGGGCTTTTCGGGTTTGCTGGTGGCTGAGGACGTCGCCCGTTTCTTCGGCCTGTTCCAGGTAGTCGGGTGCCAGGACGCGCTTGAGCACTTCGGCCAACTCAAGCAACGGCAGGTGCGACAGCTCGGCGATGTCCAGGCCGGCAAAGGTCACCGTCAACGCCTGGCGTTTGAGCCGCTTGCCTTCGCACACGGGGCAGGGGCTGGCGCGCATGTATTGCGCCACGCGTTTGCGCATCTGCGCGCTTTGGGAGTGCATGAAGGTGTGCAGCAAGTAGCGTCGGGCGCCACTGAATGTGCCCTGGTAGCTCGGTTCGAGCTTGCGTTTGAGAGCTGCGCGGGTCTGGGCCGGGGTGAGCCCGGCGTATACGGGAACGGTAGGGGTTTGTTCGGTGAAGAGAATCCAGTCCCGCTGCTTCTTCGGCAGGTCGCGCCAGGGGATGTCGACGTCATAGCCCAGGGTCACCAGGATGTCCCGCAGGTTCTGCCCCTGCCAAGCCATGGGCCAGGCGGCCACGGCGCGCTCGCGGATGGTCAGCGACGGGTCCGGCACCATGGAGGCTTCGGTCACCTCATAGACCCGGCCCAGGCCATGGCATTCCTGGCAGGCACCTTGTGGCGTGTTGGGCGAGAAGTCTTCGGCATAGAGCATCGGTTGGTCGGCCGGGTAGCTGCCGGCGCGGGAGTAAAGCATGCGAATCAGGCTCGACAGAGTGGTGACGCTGCCCACCGATGAGCGTGCGCTGGGAGTGCCGCGCTGTTGCTGCAAGGCGACTGCCGGCGGCAGGCCCTCGATGCTGTCCACGTCCGGCACGCCGACCTGGTCGATCAGGCGCCGTGCGTAGGGTGCGACGGACTCGAAATAACGACGCTGTGCTTCGGCGTAGAGCGTGGAGAAGGCCAACGACGACTTGCCGGAGCCCGACACACCGGTGAACACCACCAGGGCATCACGGGGGATATCCACGTCGACGTTCTTGAGGTTGTGTTCGCGGGCGCCACGCACCCGGACGAAACCGGTGCCTTGCGGCAAGTCAGCGGTTGAAGCGGGGGCGTGGCGTGGGGGCATCGGGCATTCCTTGTGGACGTTGGTGCAACGTTTCAGGGTGTTATGGCGCTGGCAGAGTGAACTGGATCACAGCGCTGACAATTATGCGACCGGGTTCAACCGTTCGCGTGCGATAAAAATTCATTCCGGGCGCAAGGCTCTGAAGATCGTTCCTCACGCTCCGCGTGGGAACGCCGCCAGGGACGCTCCGCGTTCCGCTTCTGGAATGTGACGCAGAGCGTCACGGGATGCATTACCACGCAAAGCGTGGGAACGATCGGGTCGCGGAGGCGGTGGAAGATCGTTCCTCACGCTCCGCGTGGGAAT
>NZ_JBAMDJ010000089.1:0-1839 GCF_036961705.1 Pseudomonas sp. 3JA | reverse complement strand
ATCGGCATAGGGGGCGGCCTTTCACAGGCCGTTCCCCTGCCACACCACCCGGCATGCGGGTCCGCACCGGGCGGTTCGAGAGATTGAGGTCAGGAGAGACGCGGTAATCCCATTCTGTCGAACCACGCTATATCGAGCACTCGATTGAGCTCAAGAGCGCTGTTGCGCCACCAGCAGCGGGAGTTTCCCGCCACTTTGCGAGCGACACCCTCACTTGCACCCAACCTGCGTAACTCACGATAGATCGTGGAGCTACGCCGCCATTGTTTGAGCTGGATTGCTCGCAGTCGGTGCCGTATCCATTCGTCCAGCTCTCGCCAGATTCTGGGGGTTTGCGACAAGCCGAAATAAGCCTTCCAACCAAGCATGTAGGGCCTTAAACGGTCGACAACTTGTTGCACGCTGCGGCCACCTGAGCGCCGGGTAAACCAGCGGATGCACTGTTTGAAGCGCTTACGCGCTTTGACCGCCACTGTCCTTTTGACGCCTTTTGGGGAAGCCCAACACGCATACCCTAGAAACTTGCGGCCAAATGCGCTCGCCACCGCACTCTTGCTCTCGTTGACGCTCAAGTGCAGCTTTTCATACAGACGCTTGAGCAAGGCCATCACTCGCTGCCCGGCCTTCTTGCTGCGAACATATACATTCGCATCGTCGGCATAGCGCACGAAGCAATGACCTCTACGTTCCAATTCCCGATCCACTTCGTCCAGCAGCACGTTCGCCAGCAACGGCGACAGCGGGCCGCCTTGCGGCGCCCCGCAGCGGCTTTTCTCGACCGTGCCATTGATCAGCGTTCCCGCATCCAGATACGCACGAATCAGCCGGATAACCGCCTGATCCGCAATCCGTTTGCGCAAACGGTCAATCAAAATGTCGTGGTCGACCCGGTCGAAGAACTTTTCCAGGTCAACATCCACCACCACCCTGCGTCCCGAGGATACATGGCGTTGAGCTGCCAAGACGGCATCCTGCGCGCAGCGTCCCGGGCGAAAGCCGTAGCTGTGTTCACTGAAAGTCGGATCGAGTAGTGGCTGCAGGACTTGCAGCAACGCTTGTTGGATCAAACGGTCGGTGACCGTTGGAATGCCCAACTCGCGTTCGCCGCCGTCAGGCTTGGGGATTACCACTCTTCGCACCGGACTGGGCCGGTAGACACCCGAAAGAAGCTGTCCGCAAATCACAGGCCATCGGGTCTGCAAAAGTTTGGCGGTCTGTTCAATGTCCAAACCGTCGACCCCCGCCGCTCCTTTGTTGGCCTTGACCCGCTTCCATGCCCGCTTCAGGTTTTCTCTCGCAAAGGCCCGCTCCAGCAGCCCTTGCCCTGCGTTGTCGGATTCATCTTGCGGGCGATTGACCTCGTCGCTGATGGGGCTTCTCACGGCTTCACCGCTCGCGTCCTCACATCCGCCCCGCGTTTGGCAGGCATCTGACTTCCGGTCGTTCGCATCAACATGGCCTCTAACGCTTTCTCTCGTTCGGTCCTTCGTCAAAAAAAAAAGACTACTACGACCTCTGCTGACTTCTCGCTCCGGTTTGCACCGTCGCCCTTTCAGGCACAAGGCGAGATCTCCCCAGGTAAGAACGCAATCCTTCACCACACAACCGCCGGATTTACGCAGCCTGATTCTTGACCACAAGAGCTTCGCGGTTTTATGCCCGCTCGCCCTGATCGGCTTCGCCTTGTATCCGGTTCTTGTACATCGGCTCATGGCTTCGATTCACGCTTCCTCCCCACACTCGGTCGCCCTCATGCAGTTGCGCTTCACTTCGTTCGCTGTGGTCAGCTTACGGCGGGACTTTCACCCACAAGATTGCGCCCATGCTGGGCGCACATAA
>NZ_JBAMDJ010000088.1:0-1993 GCF_036961705.1 Pseudomonas sp. 3JA | reverse complement strand
CCTGGCGGCTACCGCACTGCCAAACATCGACGACAGCCAACCTCATGTGGCACCGCGTAACGCCACCGAAGCGGTGCTGAGTAGGCTGTTCTGCGAAGTGTTGGAACGCCCAGATGTCAGCGTCCACGATAATTTCTTCAGTCTTGGCGGTCACTCGTTGTTGGCCGCGATGCTGTTTACCCGCTTGCGTCAACGGTTCACTCGGGTACCCCCACTGCGCAGTCTTTTTGAAAACCCGACACTGTCTGCTTTCGCGAGCCAGCTCGGCGATCCTTTGGATGCTCCTGCCTCCACTTGGACCGGAGTGCCAAGGCCCAGCCGCCTGCCGCTGTCGTTCGAACAGCAACGCCTGTGGTTCCTTGAACAACTGAGCACCGGCGGTGGCGAGTACAACGTGGTCAGCGCCGTGCAACTGGACGGCGAACTCAACGTCCAGGCCCTGTGCACGGCCCTGAACAGCGTGGTCCAACGCCACGAGATCCTGCGCAGCCGCATCGTGCGTGATAGCGACGGCGAGTTGGCGCTGGTGATCGAACCGCGGGTCGATATCAGCGTGCAGGTGACGGCACTGCAAGCGACCAGCGCGGAGCAGTGGCAGCAACTGACCGATGCCGCGATCCACGCAGAAACCGGCCGCCGCTTCGACCTCGCTGCCGAAGTACCCGTCCGTGCCACGCTATTGCAACGCAGCGGCGCTGCCCAGTCGCTGCTGTTGCTCAGCGTGCACCACTGCGCCACCGATGACGCCTCCAGCCAGAACCTGCTGGATGAACTGCGACAGTTCTACACCGCCCAGTGCCAGGGCACCCCGGCAGCGCTGCCAGGACTGGCGCTGCAATACCCCGATTACGCCCTCTGGCAGCGCGAACCCGGTCAACAGACCGCGTTCAGCAGCCAACTGGAATATTGGCGCAACCAATTGGAGGACGGCGACTACCTGCTGGACCTGCCAACCGAACAGGGCCGGCCAAACCAGCTCGCCCCGGCGGCCGGCGCGGTGCAACTGCAATTGCCGCCCGCCCTGGTGGAACGCCTGCGCCAGTTCGCCCAACAACGCGGTGCCACGCTGTACATGCTCATGCTCGGCGCCGCGCAATTGCTCTTGGGCCGCTACGCCAACCAGCGCGATGTGCGGGTTGGCAGCCCGGTGGCCCAGCGTCCATTCGCCGAGCTGCAACCGCTGATCGGTTGCTTCGTCAACACCGTGGTCATGCGCGCCGACCTGGATCCGGCTCTGGATTTCGAAGGCTTGCTCAACCAGGTGCGCAACCGTGTGCTGGATGCCCAACAGCATCAGGACGTGCCCTTCGACCAGGTCGTCGAGCACTTGAAGCCTTCGCGCAGCCTCGGCCAGACCCCGCTGTTCCAAGTACTGTTCGCCATGCAGAACGCCGACTCGTCGAGCCAGCCATGGCCGCAGTTACACGTCAGCGAACGCGCGGTGACCGCCCAGGCCACCAAGTACGACCTGAACTGGGAAGTGCATGACGGCGAGGTGCTGTCGGTGTTGCTGGAATACCGCGCTGCGCTGTTCAGCGAAACCACGGCCCTGCGTTGGTTGGAACAATGGCAACAACTGCTGGAAGCCATGCTCGAAGCGCCACAAACCCGCCTCAGGGATTGGACACCGTTGCCGGCGGCCGAGCGTCATCGCCAACTGATCGAGTGGAACGCCACCGAACGTCATTACAACGGCCCGACCAACCTGCACACCGCCCTGAGCCAGCAAGCCGCCCTGAGCCCCAACGCCCCGGCGCTGGTGTTCGAAGGCCAGCGCCTGAGTTACGCCGAACTGGACCAACGGGCGCAAACCGTCGCCCGCGCCCTGCGCGCCGCTGGCGTGGGCAGCGACAGCATCGTGCCGGTGTGCATGGAGCGTTCGGTGGAAATGGTCGTGGCCTTGCTCGGTATCGTCCATGCCGGCGCCGCGTGGCTGCCGCTGGATCCGGAGTTGCCGGCCACGCGCCTGGCCTTCCTGATCGAAGACGCCGAT
>NZ_JBAMDJ010000087.1:0-2300 GCF_036961705.1 Pseudomonas sp. 3JA | reverse complement strand
CTGTGGCGTATGCAAATTCTGAGCGCCCCAAAAACAACTGTGGGAGCGAGCTTGCTCGCGATGGCGGAGTGTCAGTCAACATGATCGTAACTGACCCACCGCCATCGCGGGCAAGCCCGCTCCCACATGGGGGTTGGGTTTAGCTCAACTCAACAGCACTTGGGCCCACCCTTGCCACCGTAACGGGCCTCCTGGCGTTCGCGGAAGAACGCCTCGTAGTCCATCAACGGTTTGTCCGGGTGCTTGGTTTGCATGTGCTCGACGTAGTTGTCGTAGTCGGGCATGCCGACCATCAGGCGGGCGGCCTGACCGAGGTATTTACCGAGGCGACTCAAGTCATTGAACATCGTTGCAATCCTCTATCATGCGTCCGGCACGGCCTGGAATGGCGCTTCCTTGTCCGTGCGTTCCTTGGTGCCCCAGGCGGCGATGCCGACCTTGAGGGCGTAGAACAGGATGCTGAAGACCACGAACAGGAACAACACCGTCAGCGTTGCGTTGGTGTAGGCGTTGAACACCACGTGCTGCATCTGCTCGATGCTCTTGGCCGGGGCCAGGACCTGGCCGGCGGCCAGGGCATCGTTGTATTTGCGCGCCAGGGCCAAAAAGCCGATCGCCGGGTTGGCGTCGAACAGCTTGATCAGGCCCGCGGTGGTGGTGCAGATCAGCAACCAGCTCGCCGGCAGCAGCGTGACCCAGACGTAGCGCTGGCGCTTCATCTTGATCAGTACCACGGTGGCGAGCATCAGGGCGATACCGGCCAGCATCTGGTTGGAGATGCCGAACAGCGGCCACAAGGTGTTGATGCCGCCCAGCGGATCGATCACGCCCTGGTACAGCAGGTAACCCCACAGTGCCACACAACCGGCGGTGGCGATCAGGTTGGCGGTCCAGGATTCGGTACGCTTGAGGGCCGGCACGAACGAGCCGAGCAAGTCCTGCAGCATGAACCGCCCGGCACGGGTGCCGGCGTCCACCGCAGTGAGGATGAACAGCGCTTCGAACAGGATCGCGAAGTGGTACCAGAACGCCATGGTGTTCTCACCCGGCAGCACCGAGTGCAGGATCTGCGCGATACCGACCGCCAGGGTCGGCGCACCGCCGGCGCGGGCCAGCACGGTGGTCTCGCCGATGTCCTTGGCCACCGCTTGCAGGGCCTCGGGGGTGATTGCAAAACCCCAACTGCTGACGGTTTGCGCCACGGCCACCACGTCACCGCCGACGATCGCCGCCGGGCTGTTCATGGCGAAGTACACGCCCGGCTCGATCACCGACGCCGCGACCATGGCCATGATCGCCACGAAGGACTCCATCAGCATGCCGCCGTAACCGATGTAGCGAGCGTTGGTTTCGTTATCCAGCAACTTGGGCGTGGTGCCCGAGGAGATCAGCGCATGGAAGCCCGAGACCGCGCCGCAGGCGATGGTGATGAACAGGAACGGGAACAGACCGCCCTTCCACACCGGTCCCGTGCCGTCGGTGAACTGGGTCAGCGCCGGCATTTTCAGCTCGGGCATGGTGACCAGGATGCCGATCGCCAGGGCGACGATGGTGCCGATCTTGAGGAACGTCGACAGGTAGTCCCGCGGCGCCAGGATCAGCCACACCGGCAGCACCGCCGCGACAAAACCGTAGCCGATCAGCATCCAGGTGATCTGGATTCCGGTGAAGGTAAAGGCCTTGGCCCAGACCGGATCGGCAGCGATCTGCCCGCCCAGCCAGATCGAGCCCAGCAGCAACAGCACGCCGATGATCGAGATTTCACCGATGCGGCCCGGGCGGATGTAGCGCATGTAGAGGCCCATGAACATCGCGATCGGGATGGTCGCCATCACCGTGAAGATGCCCCATGGGCTCTCGGCCAGGGCCTTGACCACGATCAGCGCCAACACCGCGAGGATGATGATCATGATCAGGAAGCAGCCGAACAGAGCGATGGTGCCAGGGACACGGCCCATTTCTTCCCGGACCATGTCACCCAGGGAGCGACCGTTGCGGCGGGTGGACAGGAACAGGACCATGAAGTCCTGCACCGCACCGGCCAGCACCACGCCGGCGATCAGCCACAGCGTACCGGGCAGGTAGCCCATCTGCGCCGCCAGCACCGGCCCGACCAGCGGCCCCGCGCCGGCAATGGCCGCGAAATGGTGGCCGAAGAGAATGTGTTTGTTGGTCGGGACGTAGTCCAGGCCATCGTTGTTGAGCACGGCAGGGGTGGCCCGGCGCGCATCGAGTTGCATCACGTTGTTGGCGATGAAGAGGCTGTAGTAGCGGTAGGCGACCAGGTAGATGGCCACGGC
>NZ_JBAMDJ010000086.1:0-2522 GCF_036961705.1 Pseudomonas sp. 3JA | reverse complement strand
TGCGACGGCTGCGACGACGATCCAGAGGGCGTTGATGGGTTCGCCGCGGCGCAAGGCCACGACACTCAACGCACAGGCCCCCAGAACGGCGACGGCAAACCAGGCGAGGTGTTTAACCAGACGGGTTGTCATTGCGTGTCTCCTGCCGATATCCAGTGGATTGCGGCGATTGTTTTTATAGTGTGCCCCGGCTATTCGGAGCCGGCCCAATATCCCTGCAACGGGTCAATAAATAAATCCGTAGTACTACGTAGATCCCCAATTCCCCCTGAGGGAGCAAGGCTTGCCCGCGATAGAGTCAATACGGTCTTTCATACACCGCGACGCCAGCGTCGCGAGCAAGCTTTGCTCCCACATGTCTTGCGCCACAGGTTTTATGCCTCATCCATGGGTTTGGCATATGATGCCGCCATTCGCCTCCCCGCCGAGTCCGGACAGGAGTACAGATGCTGCTCAAACACAAAATCGTCGCCCTCGGGATTTTGCCGCTGGTCCTGGCCATCGCGGTCATCTGTGCCCTGGTGATCTCGCTCAATCGCCAGTTGGGCGATCAACAGGCGCAACTGATCGAAGACAGCATCCTGGCGAGCAAGCGCGCTGAGCTGAAGAATTATGTCGAGATGGCGCAGAGCCTGATCGCCCCGCTGTATGACAACGGCCGGGGAGACGAGCGCGCGCAACAGCAGGTACTGGAAGAACTGCGCAAGCTCAGCTTCGGCATAAACGGTTATTTTTTCGTGTATGACCGCCAGGGCCGCAGCCTCATGCATGCCCGCCAGTCGGAACTGGTGGGGCAATACCTCTGGGACATGAAGGATCCCCACGGCCTGCCGGTCATCCAGGCATTGCTCAAGAGTGCCGAGTCAGGCGAAGGGTTCCAGCGCTACGCCTGGAACAAGCCCTCCTCCGGCCAGGTGACCGACAAGCTGGCCTATGTCGTGATGCTCGATCAATGGGGCTGGATGCTCGGTACCGGGATTTACCTGGAGGATGTCGAACGCGCCACCCAGCAAGCCCGCGACGAAGTTGCCCATGGCATCCACAGCACCATGCAAGCCATCGCCGCGATCGCCTTGGTGGCGGTCCTGCTGGTATTTGCCGGCGGCATGACCCTCAACGTCAGCGAACATCGCCTGGCCGATAAAAAGTTGCAGCGACTGAACCAGCGTATCGTCAGCTTGCAGGAAGAAGAACGCTCGCGGGTCTCGCGCGAGCTGCACGACGGCATCAGCCAACTGCTGGTGTCGATAAAATTCCAGTTCGAACTGGCCAGCCATGTGTTGGAAAACGGCCAGGAAAACGGCCTGGGCATCCTCAAGAATGCGACCGACCGGCTGGGCGAAGCCATCGGCGAGATCCGTAGCATCTCCCACGACTTGCGCTCGTCCCTGCTCGACACCCTGGGCCTGCCCGCCGCCATCGGCCAGCTCGCGACCGAGTTCCAACAGCGCAGCGGGCTTGAGGTGTCCTACCGAAGCAACGAATTCGATTGCCGCCTGGAAAATGGCGCCCCTGTCTCGCTGTTCCGCATTGCCCAGGAAGCCCTGACCAATATCGAGCGCCATGCCGGGGCGAAAAGTGTCGGCATCACCCTGTTCGGCTCCAGCCAGTCCTTGCGTCTGACGGTCGTGGATGACGGGATGGGCTTCAACGTCCCGCAAGTAGAACGCGGCCATGCCGGCATCGGCCTGCGCAATATCCGGGAACGGGTCGAGCATTTCGGCGGACGCCTGGAAGTGACCTCGGCACCGGGACGAAGCGAACTGGATATCCTGCTGCCCATGAACCTCTCGGTAACGGAAAACTGATGCGCCCCCCTTCCAACAAGAGCACCTGCCGATGAACCTGCCTCCAGTGATTCGTGTCGCGCTGGTCGATGATCATTCCCTGGTCCGCGACGGCATCAAGGCGCTGCTGTCCGTAATGCCCCGACTGGACGTGGTGGGCGAAGCCGAGAACGGCGCACAAGCGATCGAAATGGTCGGTCGCAGTCAACCGGACCTGCTGCTGATGGACATCAGCCTCAAGGACATGAACGGGCTCGAGCTGACCCGGCTGCTGGGCAAGCAATACCCCAGCCTCAAGATCCTCATCCTCAGCATGTATGACAATTACGAGTACGTGAGCGAATCCGTGCGCTCCGGCGCCAGCGGCTACGTACTCAAGAACGCGCCGTCGCGGGAAATCGTCGCGGCCATCGAAGCCATCATCAGCGGCGGCACGTTCTACAGTGCGGAGATCGCCCAGCGGCTCGCCACCGACCCGCACACCGATAACGAGCTGACGCCGCGCGAGAGCCAGGTGTTGTCCAAAATGGTCCAGGGCCTGAACAACAAGGAAATGGCCCGTGAACTGGACATCAGCGTACGCACCGTCGAAACCCATCGCCTGAGCATTCGCCGCAAGCTGAACATCGACAAGCCCGCAGCCCTGGTGAAATACGCGATCGACCACGGGATCATTTCGCGCTAGGCCTTTGTGGCGAGGGAGCTTGCTCCCGCTGGGTTGCGCAGCGACCCCAA
>NZ_JBAMDJ010000085.1:0-3148 GCF_036961705.1 Pseudomonas sp. 3JA | reverse complement strand
AAACACGAACCCCACGACGACGCCCCCGCCCAGTCGAAAAACCCCAACGGCGACAGCGCCGACACCGCGGCCCAGACCCAGACCAGCGGCTGCCCGGTGTCGATGGTCACCGGCGAAGAACTGCTGACCCTCGACGATGGCACCCTCGATGGCCGCTTGCCGTTCGTCTTCACCCGTTTGTACCGCACCAGCGCCGCTGACCTGGATGTCGGCCTCGGGCGCGGCTGGAGCCATGCCCTGGCCCATCGCTTGGAGCTTGAGGGCGAGCAGGTCACCTGGGTCGACCAGGAAAACCGCCGCACGACGTTTCCCCTGCCCAACGCCCAGCGTCCGGCCATTCACAACAGCCTGGCCCGCGCGGCGATCTACCTGGGGGCCGAGCCGGACGAACTGATCATCGCCCAGCCCGGGGAAAACGCCCCGTTCCTGCACTTTCGCGACGGCCACCTGACCGCCCTCAGCGACCGCTACGACAACCGCCTGACGCTGCAGCGCAACATCCATGGCGACATCAGCCGCCTGGACAACGGCGCCGGGCGCGCCCTGCGCCTGCGTTACGAGCAGCGCCACCTGATCGCCGTCGACTACCAGAGCTTCCATCCCGCCATCACCCTCGACGAAGCCTGGCGGACCGAACAGACGCTGATGTCCTACCGCTACGACGGACGTTTCCGACTGATCGAAGCGACCAATGCCGCCGGTGAAAGCGAACGCTACGACTACGACGACCAGCACGTCATCCTCCAGCGGCAACTGGCCGGCGGGGCGAGTTTCTACTGGGAGTGGCAAGGGGCCGGGCGGGCGGCGCGCTGCGTACGGCACTGGGCTTCGTTTGCGCAAATGGACAGCCGCTACACCTGGGGCGAGGACGGCAGCGTCACGGTCCAGCACCTCGACGGCAGCCAGGAAGTGTATGTCCACGATGACCGGGCGCGGCTGGTGCGCAAGGTCGAGCCCGACGGCGGTGAGCACCTCAAGGCCTACGACGAACAAGGTCGCTTGATCGCCGAGCAGGACCCGCTGGGCGCCGTGACCGAGTACCGCTACGACGACGTCGGACGGCTGCTGGCGCTGATTCCACCCGTGGATGCGCCGACGTCCTACGAATACCGCAACGGTTTCCTGCACACCCGTGCGCGCGGCCAGGCGGTGTGGCGCTACCGGCGCAATGCCCGGGGGGACGTGATCGTCCTCATCGACCCGGACGGCCGGCGCACGGAATATGCCTACGACGCCCATGGGCAACTGCTGGCGAGGTATGACCCGGACGGCGGCGAACATCGGTTCACCTGGAGTCGCCTGGGCCAACTGACCGAAGAGATCCTGCCCGACGGCAGTCGCCGGCGTTTTTCCTACGACGCCCTGGGGCGTTTGCTCAGCCGCCAGGACGAACATGGCGCGCTCACGCACTACCAATGGGACGCCGTCGGCCGCCTGCTGCAGGTGACCTTGCCCAACGGAACCACGCGGACCTGGCGCTACAACGCCTACGGCAAGATCACCGCCGAGCGCGATGAACAGGGCCGTCTGACCCGCTACGAATACGCCGACGACCTGCACCTGGTCAGCCGTCGCCTGAACCCCGACGGCAGCGAGCTGAAATATCGCTACGACTCGGCGCGGTTGTTGCTGACCGAAATCGAAAACGAATCCGGCGAAAAATATCAGCTGGACTACACGCCCAACGGCTTGATCCGACAGCAAGTCGGCTTCGACGGCCAACGCACCGCCTACGCCTACGACCTCAATGGCCACCTGCTGGAGAAAACCGAGCACGGCGAGGACGGTTCGCAACGGCTCACCCAGTACCAGCGTGACGCGGCTGGGCGGCTGCGAGTCAAGACCTTGCCCGACGGCCAGGCCATCGAATACCGCTACGACGAACTGGGCCGATTGGTCCACGTCAACGACGGCAGCGATCATCCCCTGGCCTTTGAGTACGACGCCCAGGACCGGCTGGTCTGCGAACACCAGGGCTGGGGCACCCTGCGTTATCGCTACGACGCTTGCGGACGCCTCAACCACCTGCGCCTGCCGGACGACAGCCAGCTCGACTACCACCATGCCCCAGGTGGCGCACTGACCGCCATCGACCTCAACGGTTCGCGCCTGACCGAACACCGCTTTGTCGGCGGTCGCGAACGGCAACGCCAGCAAGGCCGGCTGCTCAGTGACTACGACTACGACGAACAGGGCCGCCTCAAGGCCCAGACCGTGTGGCAGAGCCAACAGCAGCAACTGTTCTGGCGCGATTATGCCTACAGCGCCAAGGGCAACCTGCAAACCCTTTCCGACAACCGAAACCGCCGCAGCTACCAGTACGACCCGCTGGATCGCCTGACCCGCATCGACTTTTCCCACAGCGAACCGCCGGAACACTTCTGCCACGATCCGGCCGGCAACCTGATGATGCAGGACCGCCCCGGCCCGACCACCCTCAAGGGCAACCGCCTGCTGGAAGAGGGCGACCGCCACTATGACTACGACGCCTTCGGCAACCTGATCCGCGAACGCCGCGGCCAGGCCCTGGTCAGCGCCTACCGCTACGACAGCCAGCACCGCCTGATCGGCGTCACCACGGCGGATGGGCGTGAAACCTCCTACCGCTACGACGCCTTTGGCCGACGCATCAGCAAGACCGTGGACGGCCTGACCACGGAATTTTTCTGGCAGGGCGACCAGGTCGTCGCCGAAAACAGCCCGCGCCACCACCGCAGCTACGTCTACGAACCCGGCACCTTCCGCCCGCTGGCGATGCTCGACGGCGAAGGCCCCGACGCCCGCCCGTTCTACTACCACCTCGACCACCTGGGCACCCCCCAGGAACTGACCAACCCCGCCGGCCAGATCGTCTGGTCGGCGCGCTACAACGGCTACGGCCAACTCACCGAACTCCAGCACGGCGGCGGCGAACAACTGGAACAACCGCTGCGCTTCCAGGGCCAATACTTCGACCCCGAAAGCGGCCTGCACTACAACCGGCACCGCTACTACAATCCCGGAACCGGCCGCTATCTGACGCCTGACCCGAGCAAATTGGCGGGTGGGCTCAATGGGTATCGCTACACGGTGAACCCGACGGGGTGGGTGGATCCGTTGGGGTTGGTGGATTGTCCGGGGAAGGGTGGGTGTCGGCCGGCGGTTGGGG
>NZ_JBAMDJ010000083.1:0-4806 GCF_036961705.1 Pseudomonas sp. 3JA | reverse complement strand
ACCTTCTTCGCCAAGCTGGTCGCCGCAGCCGCCGGGTTCTGGCGGATGGTGGCTTCCTGCTTGCCGATCATCTCGAACAAACCGTCCAGCGCCTGCTCGGTCACGTAGTTCTCGATGTTGGCGCTCTTGGCATCCAGCACACCGAAGGTCGCGGCCTGGCCGGCGAAGGCATTGTATTTCTGCGCCAGGCCGACCTTGTCGGTGGCTTGCTTGACAATGGGCAGGAACTTGGCGCGGATCTGCTCGCGGCTGCTCTTGTTCAGGTATTGCGTGGCGGAGTCTTGGCCGCCGCTGAGAATGCCCTTGGCATCGTCCACGCTCATGTTCTTCACGGCATTGACCAGGATCGGCTGGGCCTGGACCACGGCAGCCTCAGCGGCCTGGTTCATGCTGGTTTCCAGTTGATCGACCTGGTCACCCATGCCGAAGGCCTTCATCTTGCTGGCGACTTTGCCCAGCTTGCCTGGCAGTTCGATTTTCACCTCCGGGTTGTTGCTGAAGCCGCCGGGTGTGCCCAGTTGCTTGACCGCCACCTGCGCGCCTTGGGTCAAGGCGTCCTTGAGACCGCCCGTGGCGTCTTTTTGCGACAGGTCGCCCAAGGACAGGGCCATGGCATTGGCGCAGATCAGCAGGCCCGCGCACAGGCCGGTGAAACGGAGAGTTGGACGGAGCATGAGGGCTTCCTTGAAGAGAATTTGAAAAGGACTCAGCGTGCCGCGTTGACGCGAATCTTCAACGGCTGCGGATCCTTGCCATCGAGTTGCACGGTGTGTTGTTCGGTGCTGATGAACATCAACTGGCCGTCCACTTCGATGCGGGCGCTCACGGCATAACGGTGGCCGGGCTTGACCTGGGTTGGATCATAACTGAGGTGGAACGGCAGCGGGACCTGGCCTTTGATCGGGCCGCTCTGCTCATCGAGGACCACCGCAGGGGCGTCGGCGAGGGAAACGTCCTGCAGGCTCACGCTCAAGGTAGCGTTGGGTGGCAGGGCAATGCGTTGCAGATAGAACACTTCGCCATCGAGGGCCGCAACGGTCGTGGAGGGGGGCGTTGCCGATTGGCAAGCGGCCAGTAATGCCATGGATGCAAGCAGAGCAAGTTTTTTCATTGGATGCACCTGGCTCATTGACGCCAGCCACACGGGCGTCAATGAGCATTTAGCGGATTTGCGTCCAAGCATCCATTCGTAACGTCGCGGTTCAGGAACCGAACGCGGGTGCTTGAACAGTTTCAGCCAGCGATGCTGGCGCCAGGCTCAGCGGGATGTCAACGTGTTGATTGCCGCCATCCCAGGTGAAGGTCTGTTCGGTTTCAAGAAAAAGAGCGGTGTCGCCTCGGTACGCTTGTGCCTTGACCGAGAGTTTCTCCCCTACGGGTGTCATCTTGGGCTCGACAAGAAAGCGATATTGCCAAGGCTGCTGGGCCACTGGCTCCTTAGGCGCCACATTGGAGCCCTGGCCGCCGCTTGCGCTAATCTGTGCACCGGCTGCATTGCGCACACTGACTTCGGTGCGAGCGTCTTCCGGGAGTTGAAAGCCTTCGGGCAGTTGCAGGGTTAACGTGATGATGTTCATGCTGAATTCCTTTTCAGTACGTCGACATTGACGTGAACCCATCCTAGAGGCCTGCTCCAAAGTTCTCTGTAGGCCTTTTCTTCGTTTGACGTCACCTTAGCCGCTGCGCGGTGTCGGAGTAAACTCGTTGACTGCCCCATCAACTCACCGGAACCTTCCATGCTTCTCGGTGAGTGATCGGCAACCTTCAACTGTCGGGGCTGATGGCGACGTCCGCTGCATCGTCACTGCGATGCAGCGCCACCTGACGGATCGACAGGCGAATTTCCGCTGGCAGCACCCGCTTGGCTGCGCCTTCGGCCAGTTCGCCCAGCAGCTCGTGGTAGCTGAGTTTGCCGGCTTCGTCGCGGCGCAGTACATCGAGGTCGAGCATCGTCTGAATGAAGTGGCGGAACAGGCTCTTGTCGAAGAACTCCGGCGCATTCAGGCCATGCAGGATCGACAGGCGCTGGGCCATGACGGTGCAGAGGTCTTCCAGCTCTTCGGCGCTGACGCTGTTCTGGCCGCTGTTGAGCAGCAGCGAGACGGTCATGTAGAAGCGCTGCAAGGTCTGGGCGATGCTTTTTGACAGCAGGGTCAGCAGCACGAAATGCCGCGAACTTGGCGCCGGACGCAGGTACAGGTCTTTTTCGAAACGCAGCAGCCCTTGTTCGACGAATGCTTCAAGCCACTGGTCGACCACGCCGTCCAGTTCTTCCAGCGACCAGCGAATGAACAATTCCGATTGCAGGTACGGGTACAACGCATGGGTGTAGCGCAGGATCTGCTCGCGACTCATGCGCGAGCTGCTCTGGAAGAAGCTCGCCAGCAACGCCGGCAGGGCGAAGATGTGCAGGACGTTGTTGCGGTAGTAGGTCATCAGTACCGCGTTCTGCTCATCCAGGTACAGAATCTTGCCCAGGGCATCGCTCTGTTCCGACAGCAGGTCCATGCCTTTCACATGTTCGATCAGCACCCGGCCATCGCCTTCGGGCAGGGTGGTGTGGGGCGAGTACGGGACCTTGCGCAGCAACGCCAGGTACAGGTCCAGCACCCGGGCCATGGCGCGGTCGTCCAGGGCCAGGCGGCTGGTGGACAGCAGCGCCAGGGCGACCAGGTTGACCGGGTTGATCGCCGCGGCTTCGTTCAGGTGCCGGGCCACGCGCTCGCCGAGGCGGTGGGTGGTCGCGTTGAGCCAGGCCGGCTTGAACTGCGGGCCCAGCTCCTGTTGACGCCAACCCGGTTGTTCGCCGTCGAGGAATTCCGCCAGCTTGATCGGCTCGCCGAAGTTCACCGCCACCTGGCCGAAGCGTTGCTTGAGGGCGCCGATGACCTTGAAGATGTCGAAGATCGATTCTTTTTTCTTGCTGGCCCCACGCAGTTCGCCCAGGTAGGTGCGGCCTTCCAATACGCGCTCATAACCGATGTAGACCGGCACGAACACGATGGGCATGCGCGATGAACGCAGGAAACTGCGCAGGGTGATGGCGAGCATGCCGGTCTTGGGTTGCAGCATGCGCCCGGTGCGCGAACGCCCACCCTCGACGAAGTACTCCACCGGGAAACCTTTGGTGAACAGCGTGTGCAGGTATTCGTTGAACACGGCGGTGTAGAGCGGGTTGCCCTTGAAGGTGCGACGCATGAAGAACGCCCCGCCACGGCGCAGCAGGCCACCGATCACCGGCATGTTGAGGTTGATGCCGGCGGCGATGTGCGGCGGCGTCAGGCCGTTGCGAAACAACAGGTACGACAGCAGCAAGTAGTCGATGTGGCTGCGGTGGCACGGCACGTAGATGACTTCGTGGCCCTGGGCGACGTTTTGCACACCTTCGATGTGGTTGACCTTGATGCCGTCGTAGATCTTGTTCCAGAACCAGCTGAGCACCACTTCCAGGAAGCGGATCGCGGTGTAGGTGTAGTCCGAGGCGATTTCGTTGCCATAGCGCAGGGCCTGGGCCTTGGCTTTTTCCAGGGTGATCTTTTCCCGCTCGGCCTCGTCGATAATCGCCTGCTTGACCAGCGGCTGGTTCAGCAGGCCCTTGACCAGGTTGCGCCGATGGGAAATGTCGGGGCCGATGACCGCGGCCTTCAGATTGCGAAAGTGCACCCGCAGGATCCGCTGGGCCATGCGCACGGTGCGTTCGTGGCCCTTGTCATGCTCGATCAGCTCGCGCAGGTGGATCGGCGCGGAGAATTGCACGCGGGTCTTGCGCCCCAGGATCATGATGCTCAACAGGCGACGCAGGCGCCCGGTGACGGCCCAACTGTCGGCGAACAACAGCTTCCAGGGGCTGGACTCGCTGTCGGGCGACTGGCCCCAGAACACGCTGACCGGGATGATCTGCGCGTCTTCGGCGGCATTGTGGGTCAGGGCGTTGACCAGCCGCGTCAGGGTCGGCGGCGCACCGCGCTTGTCCTGGCGCCCGATCCAGTCCGGCGCCGGCGTCAGGTAGAAAAACGCCGCCGGCTCCAGCAGGTTACCCACCGAGACCGGCAGCACCGGACGGGGCAGGCCGGCCTTGGTGCATTCGGTGTCGAGCACCGCCAGGTCAGTGAGCGAAGGGTCTTGCAGGACGTAGAACACCGGACGACTGCGGTCGAGGTTGAGGGTGAAGGACGACTGGTTGATCGTCTCTGAGCGAACCCAGAGGTACAACAGCCGGCGCAGGGTGCCAAACACAAGACGGCGGAACGGGGAGCGGGTCATACGGCTTCTGCATGAGTGAATAAAACCGAGCGGCTGCTCGGGCTCGCTAGTGTGCCGGATTCATCGAAAATCGGCAAAAAAGCGCCGAAGTAAAGTCAGTTGAGAGTTTTTCCGGGTGTCATATACTCGCCAGGTTGCTACCCGGCCTCCCCATGGACGGCCTGACGGTGGTGAAAGTTCGTACGGCTTTCCATCGAAAAGCCGACTTATAAGATAAAAATGGGAGTGAGCATCATGGCAGCACGGGAAACCGGCAGTGTGAAGTGGTTCAACGACGCCAAGGGTTACGGCTTCATCCAACGCGAAGGTGGGGCGGATGTGTTCGTGCATTACCGCGCCATCCGCGGTGAAGGCCACCGTTCCCTGACCGAAGGCCAGCAGGTCGAATACGCCGTCGTGGAAGGCCAGAAAGGCCTGCAGGCTGAGGATGTGGTGGGGTTGTAAACCGCATTCACTGGCTACACAAAACCCATTGCGGGAGCGAGCTTGCTCGCGATAGCGGTGTGTCAGTCACTTCTAGTCTGGCTGATCTGCCGCTATCGT
>NZ_JBAMDJ010000082.1:0-4927 GCF_036961705.1 Pseudomonas sp. 3JA | reverse complement strand
CGCTTCGCGTCCCAGCGGGGATAAATCCCCTCGCCACAGGGCGTGTATGACCACCAAATTTCTCGCCTCCCTTGACGCCCCCCACCGCTGTCGTAGACTCCGCCCATCCGTCAGGGAGTAACGGTCATGCGACGTTTGAGTAGTTGGGTTGTGGGATTGACCTTTGTAACGTGCACGGTTCAGGCACAAACGCCTGCTGCCGACGATCCTTTGTTGGAAAGCAATGTCACGGCCAGTGCGCCGAGTGGCAACGAGGCGCGAGGGGTGCTGCGGGCGCGGGATCAGGCGGTGCTGGCCAGCGAGTTGGCCGGGCGCATCGTCGAGTTGCCGTTCAGTGAGGGCGAGTCGTTCAAGAAGGGCGACACCCTGGCGCGTTTCGATTGCTCGGCGTATCAGGCCCAGCTCAACGCGGCCCAGGCGGCCAGCCGGGGTGCCGGTGAGGAATTGGCGCATAACCGGCAACTGGCGCAATTGAAATCAGTCGGGCGTTTTGAGGTGTCGCGGGCCGAGGCCCGGCTCAATGAGACCCAGGCACAGTCCCAGGTGTACCAGGTTCAGGTCAAGCGCTGCAGCGTGGTCGCACCCTTCGATGGTCAGGTGGTGGCGCGCAAGGTCCAGCGTTATGAAAGCGTGGCCGCTGGGGCGCCGTTGCTCGATGTGGTGGACAACCGCACCCTGGAAATCCATCTGCTGGTGCCGTCGCGCTGGATGAACCGGCTCAAGCCCGGCCAGCCTTTCACGTTTATTCCCGATGAAACCGGCAAGCCATTGCAAGCGACGGTCAAGCGCTTGGGCGCGCGCATCGATGAGGGTAGCCAGACCTTGCTGCTGGTGGCGACCTTGCCGGATGCCACGGGGCTGTTGTCCGGCATGAGTGGTACCGCGCGTTTCGCGGAGCCCAAGTGAACGCGCCGATCACCGGCAACGCCGAGCAGGTGTTCGCCCGCTTCCTCGACCTGGAGCGCCAGACGCGTGCTGCACGTACCCCGGCGCAACTGAGCTACAGCCTGGTCAACGACGGTCAGGCCCTGTTCGGCTTTCGCCATGCCGCGCTATTGATCGCCGGCAAGGTCCAGGCCGTGACGGGCGTCAGCGCCGTGGAGCCGAACGCACCGTTTGTGGCGTTCGTCGAACAGGCGGTGGCGCAGCTGTTCAAACAGGGGGTACTGAATCAGGCCCGGGTGATTGCCGCCGAGGGGGTGGGCGAATCCATCCGGGCTGACTGGCAAAGCCTGTCCGCCGGGCAGGTGTTCTGGCTGCCGTTGATCGATCATCAAGGCCAGGTGTTCGGCGGCTTATGGCTGGCCCGCGACCTGCCATGGACCCCTGCCGAGCAAGTACTGTTATCGCAACTGGGCGACACCTACAGCCATGCGTGGCTGGCGCTGCAACCGCGCAAGCCGTGGCGTCTGCGTTGGACGCGCAAGCGCCAGGTCGCCCTGGTGGCGGTGTTGCTGCTGGGCTTGCTGATCCCGGTGCGCCAGTCCGTGTTGGCCCCGGCCGAAGTGGTACCGTTGGGCGGGCAGGTGGTGGCGGCACCGTTGGATGGGGTGATCGCCGAGTTCCTGGTCAAGCCCAACCAGACGGTCAAGAACGGCGACCTGCTGCTGCGTTTCGAAAGCACCAGCCTCAAGGCCCAGGCCGATGTGGCCGAGCGTGCGTTGGGCGTGGCTGAGGCCGAACTCAAGGCCAATTCCCAACGCTCGTTTGTCGACGCTGAATCCAGTTCGAAGATTGACTTGTTGGCCGCCCGCGTCGAACAGAAGCGTGCCGAGCGCAACTACGCGCTTGAGCTGCTCAAGCGCAGCGAAGTCCGCGCCGAGCGCGACGGCATTGCGGTATTTGCCGACGCCGAGCGTTGGCTCGGCAAGCCCGTGCAGACCGGCGAGCGACTGATGGAAATCGCCGACCCGAACCAGGCCGAGTTGCGCATTGAATTGGCAGTGGGCGACGCGATTGCCCTGGAGCCCGGTGCGCAAGTGGCGTTGTTTCTCGACAGCGACCCGTTGCAGCGGCACCTGGCCTGGCTCGAGCGCTCGGCCTATGAAGCGCAGCCTACCGCCGCCGGGCAGTTGGCGTACCGGTTGGACGCGCGTTTCGATGCCACGGCGCCGCGCATCGGCCTGCGGGGCACGGCGAAGGTCTTTGGCGACCGCGCGCCGCTGGCGTTGTACCTGCTGCGTCGGCCATTGGCCGGCCTGCGCCAGAGCGTAGGCCTGTAGCATGGACTTGCCGAGCCTGCGGCCGGACCTGCAATTGTCCCCGGCGGCGCCGGACCCGGACGGTTCGCCGCAGTGGACCTTGGCCGATCCGGTGCGCGGGCGCTATTTCAAGCTTGGCGCCGCGGCCATGCGCATGTTGCGGCACTGGTCCCTGGGCGATCCGGAACAGGTGCTGCAAGCCGCAAACCGCGAGCCGGGCCTGCCGCTCAATGGCGAGTCGCTGGAGCAACTGCTGGGTTTCTTGCGCGGCCATGACCTGATCAGCGCGATGGACCCACAACAGCGCGACAGTTACCTCTTCAAGACTGCCGCACAACGCCAGAGCCTGTGGCAGATCCTGCTGCATCAATACCTGTTTTTTCGCATCCCGCTGTGGCGCCCGGACGCCTTTCTCAACCGGGCCTGGCCCTGGTTGGCGCGGTTCGGCCCCGGGATCCTGCGCTATGGCCTGCCGCTGACCCTGGGCCTCGGCATCTTCCTGGTGTCGCGGGACTGGCAGCGTTTCATCGCGACGTTTCCGCACCTGTTCAGCCTGGGCGGTGCGCTGGCCTTCGGGGCGGCGTTGCTCTTCGCCAAGCTGTGCCATGAGTTCGGCCATGCCTTCATGGCCAAGCGCGCCGGTTGTCGTGTGCAAAGCATGGGCGTGGCGTTCATGGTGCTGTTGCCGATGTTCTATACCGATGTCAGCGATGCCTGGCGGATCAACGATCGTCGCGCGCGGTTGCTGATTGGTGCCGGCGGCGTCCTGGCCGAATTGTTGCTGGCGTGCATCGCGCTGCTGGCCTGGTCGCTGCTGCCCGACGGGCCGGCGCGCACCGCGGCGTTCATGCTGGCCAGCGCCACCTGGATCACCACGCTGATCATCAACTTGAACCCTTTCATGCGTTTTGACGGGTATTTCCTGCTCAGTGATTTCTGGGCGGTGGATAACCTTCAGGGACGTGCGTTCGCCCTGTGCCGCTGGCGCCTACGCGAAGCCTTGTTCGGTTATGGCGCGGCGGCGCCGGAACCCTGGTCGCCGAAGATGCGCCGGCGTTTGCTGGTCTGGGGATACGGCTCCTGGCTGTGGCGGGCATTGTTGTTTTTCGGGATTGCCCTGGCGGTCTATCACCTGTTTTTCAAGGTGCTGGGCATTTTTCTGATGATGGTGGAATTGGTGTGGTTCATTTTTATGCCCATCGTAAGTGAGTGGCGGCAATGGTGGAGTCGCCGCGAGCAGGCCCATGGCCCGCGAGTGCTGTTTGCAGGCCTGGTATTGCTGGGGTTGCTGTTGGCGCTGGTGCTGCCCTGGCGCAGCGCCGTGGAGGTGCCGGTCATGCTTGAGGCCGGCCGCGCCAGTGCCCTGCATGCGCCAGTGGCGGCACGGGTCAAGCAAGTGAATGTGCACGATGGCCAGACCGTGGCCCAAGGCGATGTGTTGATTGAATTGGAATCGCCGGACATGGCCTCGCGTTTGACCATCGTGCGCCGGGAAATCGAGATCCAGCAGTTGCAGATGCGTCGTCAGGCCGGGCGCAGCGAAACCGCCGCCGATGCCGGCATCATCGAACAGCAACTGGCCGAAGCGGTGGCCGAGTACCGAGGCCTGGTGGCCCAGCGCGAACGCCTGTTGTTGCGTGCTCCCCATGCCGGCCAGGTGCGCGACTTGTTGCCGCAACTGTCGGTAGGGCGCTGGCTGTCACCGACGCAGGTGCTGGCGCGGGTGGTGCAGCCCGATTCGCGGTTGCGCGGGTACCTCACCGAAGCCGAGCTCTGGCGGGTCGGGCCGGGTGCCACGGGACGGTTCATCGCGGACGATCCGATGCACACGTCGATTGCCGTGCAGTTGAATGAAATCGACACCAACGGCGTGGCCTGGGTCGAACAACAGGCATTGACCTCCGACCACCATGGGCCGATTGCCGTGCGCCGCGATTCGCAGCAACGGGCCGAGCCGGTGCAGGCGCAGTATGGCGTGCGCCTGAGTGCCATTGACGATTCGGCCGCGCCGGTGCAACCGCTGCGTGGCGTGGTGGTGTTGCAGGGGCAGGGCGAGTCGGTGTTGGGAGCGGCCTGGCGTCGGTTGGCGGCGTTGGGTGTCAGGGAAAGCGGTTTTTAAGGAGCGAGCATGGATTCAGTGGCGGCGGAGGGATTGGTGGTGCGGCCATCGCGGCTCAGCGATGGTCCGTTCTTGCAGAGCCTTTACCAGGCGGCACGACCGGATCTGCAATGGATCGACGGCGAGCATGAGCAGGTGCGGCAGGTGATTGCCCAGCAGTTTCAAGTGCAGGAGCAAGGGTTGGGAGAGAGCTTCCCCAATGCCATGCATTACGTGGTGGAAAAACTCGGCACCGCTATCGGCGCCTTGAGCACTGATTTTGGTCCCAATGAAATTCGCGTGCTGTACCTGGCCTTTATCCCTCAGGCCCGCGGGCAAGGCTATGGCCGGGCGGTGCTGCAAGGGGTGCAAAAAGCCGCGCAACAGGTCCGCTGCCCGGTGGCGACCGTGGTCTGGACCAGCAACCCCCATGCACGCCGGCACTACCTGGCGCTGGGTTTCGAAGTGCAGGAAAGCAACCCGGCGGCGGAGCGGTTGGTCTGGTATCCGAAAGGCAACTGAACAGTGCCTGACTTGTCACCTGTTCAATGTGTACAAGCGAGCTTGCTCGCGATGAGGGCGGTAAATCCAACATGGATGCAAGCTGACCCTCGGCCATCGCGAGCAA
>NZ_JBAMDJ010000081.1:0-7322 GCF_036961705.1 Pseudomonas sp. 3JA | reverse complement strand
TTTCAGCGTGGTGTTGCGCTGTGCATCCCAACGCAGTTGCATCCGGCCCTTTTTCACGCCAGCCGCGATACCGCGCGCCGCCACGGTCTTGTAGCGGTCCACGTAGGTCATGAAGCCGTTGACCACCGCAAAGATCGCACCGATGAAACGCTGCAGGGCGCCCAGCAGGCGCAGGCCCACATTCCCCAGGCGCATCGACAGATACGTGATACCGGCACCCGCCCCGGTGAAGGTCAGGACAACACCAATCAACAGGTCGATCAACAACTGGACCGTCGCCCTCGACAAGGCTTCGGCCGTTTCGCCGGCAACCTCACTGGGCGGCAACATATCCAACCAGAGACTGGCGGTGCGCACCAACAGGCACAGCGCCGCTTCGTCGCTGGCCAGCAGTTGCAGCTTGGCCATCACCCGCGGTGTTTTTTTCGCCAGGTCCTCCAGCTGCCTGGCGCTTTCGCCCAACCGCTCAACAAATTGACCGGGATCCTTGAGGATGTCCGAGAGCAAGCTGATGCTGTCCCACACACCTTCAATCGCCGCCCAACTGCCGGCGAGCAACCCGTTGCCCACCGCCGCCGCCGAAGTCGACAACGATTGTTGTGCCCATCGCGGCTTGAAGCCCTGCCACTCACCGCACAACCAGTCCGTCAGATTGGTGGTCAAGCCATCGTAGGAAGAAAACAGATTCGCGATTTGCTTGGCGGACACCTCGCCCTGAACGTGAACACGATAGGACTTGCCCGCCTCCCCCATGAAGGTTCCCAGGCCGTGGGCATCCAGGGTGACCGGCGTGACCTCGCCGCTGGCCACATCCACCACATCCACCACGATGTCGCCCAGCGGGATGTCGTACACCGACTCGAACTTGCTTTCGATCGTCATCGGCCCGCCCTTGGGACACTGGACGACCGTGGAGAGGAAGTCATCGTCGCCGGTGCTGACAGCGGTGGTGCTGTCGCCAAAGCGGATCAACCGCTCCATGCCCATAAGCGAGGGCAAGTCGCCCATGTGACTGGCTCGATCCGCCGCTCGGCTGTACCAGCGCTCGAGCTGCTCGCGATAGACCGAAAGGGTGTCTTTGAAGCTGTCGAGTTCCTGCTCGATTCGGCTCACCTGATCCATCAGGACAGGGCTCGCTCAAAGGCCGGCAGGAAAAAACGGTCGAACATGGGCAGACGTCTCGCAGCACTCAGGGAGCGCGAGACTTTGCCGGGGACGACAGGGGAATTAAGTCAGGGGAAGGAGACAGAGCCCGTAGGGCGATTCGCTAAATTCGTCTGACCTGCACAACGAATCGCCAGTGGATAACCCTAGATATCGCGAGCTTCAAGTGATTTGAGCTTGATTTCGGCCAGCGGATGCCCGGCTTTCGCCGCCAAGGTCCACCAACGCGCCGCTTCAACCGGGTCCGGTGCCTTGCTGGCTGTGCCGGCCAGGCTGATCACGCCAACCTGGTAGGCGGCCTTGCCATCACCGGCCAATGCCGCCAGCCGCAACAGGCGAATCCCTTCTTCCCGGGCGCCCAGCCCTTGGCCGCGAAACGTGAGGATATGCCCATAGAAGCTTTGCGCACCGACGTCGCCCACGTTCGCCATGCGAGAGAACTGCCCCTCGAGCCAGGCCCAGCCACGCGGCTGACGGACGAACCAGGACCAGTGAAACAGCCGACGCGCCAACCAGTAACCGGCCCGCGCCTTGAGTCGCCAGAGCACTCAGGCCTCCGCCGATTCGGGGTACTCGTATTCAAATACCCGGACCACTTCCGAAGCGTGCCAGGAAGCAGCGGCCACGCCATCGGAAGGCCCGGAAAAGCGACCCAGGCGTTCTACACATTCGAAAAACCCCGTGCGCGGCAACCGACTGGCACCCTGGCTGATCACCAATGAACTGCGCAGCGGCTGTTCCGCCCGGGCGTCCAGCGCCGCCAGGTGTTCAAGGGCCGCGGTCAAGGTCTGCATGGCCGGGCTGGGCAGCTGCAGACGCTCCAGCAACGCGCGGTAGGTCAATAAATGCCGCTGGCGGCGCGCCTGGTCCAACTCACCCAACAACCCATCCCAATGCTGCCGACTGATGCGTACGCTCACGATTCTTCCCTCCAACCCGGCACCGTCAACTCCCAGGCCAGACTGCGCCGAATCGCGGCATCGGGCTGACGCTCGCCGCTCTCGATCAAGGCCAGATAAGACGGGCTGATACCTACCGTGCGGGCCAGCGCCTCGATGGCGATGCCCTTCCCTTCGCGTAAACTGCGTAATTGATCCAGGCCAGGGAGAACCTGGCCCGGTGCCGCCGCGTGACGGACTGTCGCTTCGCGCGGCGGAGCTTGATCGATGCCTGCTGCCTTCAACAACGACTGGTACTGATCCCACGGCAAAACCGCGTATTCGGGCTCTCCGTCACGTGTGATTATTTGAATATCCATGTCTACCCCGTAGGACAACAACACTTAGCGAGACAGCCTTTTTTCTTAGAAGTGTAATCCTAATACCGGCTAAGGTCGCGGGGCGATGAATTCTCTGGGGCAAGTGCTACCGAATCAGGTTTTTTTCTGACCTTGGAGTTGAAGTTGTTCCGGGGTATCGGGAAGCCTTTCGACCTGGGCAAGCTTTTCGGGCGACTGCCGATAACGCCAGGCGCGGAACGCCTCGAGTTCAACGTCGAGGGTTTTCATGACCCAAGCCAGCACGGCGATATCGTCGAACATGCCAAACATCGGCAAGATATCTGGAATCGCATCCAAGGGGCTGAGGAAATACATGAGCCCTGCCACCACCGACAGCATCGACTTGGCGCTGACAGCGCGGTATTCGCCCCGCCAGTAGGCCAGGCACAAGGCCTGCAACAGATGCAGGTCCTCCTTGAGTTTGCCCAGTCGTCCGCCCTCCCGGGCACCCTTGCTGGCGACGGCGAACAGCAACGTCGGCAATCGACCGCGGGCCAGCAGGCGGCCTGCCAAGGGCAGAAATCGCGCAAAATTCCACGGGGCCTTCATTTTTTCTCCGACTGAAATGTTATCCACACAAATTGTGGATAACCTTGTGAACAGAGCTGCATTTCACCGCTGAAGCCCCCGTTTCATAAGGGCCCGGCTTAGATCGGGCGTTTTTTACTCACATAAAAAAACCCAATATTTCATTGACTTGACCGGCTGACTGCGTCTAGCACAGCGCCTGTATTGCCTATGACTATACCCTGCATCGTGCGTTCGGTTTTTTTGCCATTTTGCCGCAGCCCAGATGCGACAACGCCCCGCATGAGCGAGGCGTTGTCGTTATAGCAGACGCGATTACTTGGCTGCGTCTTCTTTTGCCGGATCCTTGATCGCCAGCAGTTCCAGGTCGAACACCAGGACCGAGTTGGCCGGGATTGCCGGGCTCGGGCTCTGGGCGCCATAGGCCAGGTCGCTCGGGATGTACAGCTTGTACTTCTCGCCGACGTGCATCAGTTGCAGGCCTTCGACCCAACCCGGGATCACGCCGCTGACCGGCAGGTCGATCGGGCTGCCACGTTCAACGGAGCTGTCGAACACAGTGCCGTTGGTCAGCTTGCCGGTGTAGTGAACAGTCACTACGTCGGTCGGCTTGGGCTGTGGACCGTCGGCTTTCTTGACCACTTCGTACTGCAGGCCGGAAGCGGTGGTGGTAACACCGGCTTTCTTGCCGTTTTCTTCGAGGAATTTCTTGCCGGCGGCTGCCGACTCTTCGCTCATCTTGGCCATGCGCTCTTCGGCACGCTTTTGCAGCGCGGCAAAGGCTTCGACCAGTTCTTCGTCTTTCAGCTTCTGTTCTTTCTTGCCGACGGCATCTTCGATGCCCTGGGCGACCGCTTTGGAGTCCAGGTCATCCATGCCTTCCTGAGCCAGGCTCTTGCCCATGTTCAGGCCAATACCGTAGGAAGCTTTCTGCGCCGGGGTCTTCAGCTCTACGCTGGTCTGCGAGTCGCAACCCGCGAGTACCAGGCCAACCAGGGCCACCGCCGCCGCCAACCGATGCTGTTTCATGCTATTTCCTTGTTCATGCGCCTAAAGGGCAATCGAATAAAGCCGCGAGCTTATCAGGCGGCCACGACCAATGGCTACCGGCATGTGAGCCACAAAGTCATGATAAGTTCAGGTCCGCAAACGCTTTTTAAGCCTGGACGAATGAAGCATCTGTCATCTGTTACGTACAGGGACAAATTGCCGCTCCTCTACAGGCCAGAGGTAATGGCCACTTGCCCGCCGCGCAGCACTGAGGCATAAGGGCTTATCAAAAAAACAAGGACGTTACCGTGCGCCTTCTCTCTCGCATCCTCTTGCTGCTCCTCGCGCTGCTGATCATTGTCGTGGCCGTGGTGCTTTATTACGTCGCCAATCCTCGCTTGCCGTTCTACACGCCCGTCGAACAGGTGAATTACCTGGACCAATGGAGTGCCGCCGAGCGCCAGACGTATTACTTCACGCCCCAGGGCACCCAGGTCAAAGGCCTGCGCTACGACTGGTTCACCGCCCTCGAATTACCGTTTTCGCAACAACGCTTCGCATCGCCCGAGTACCTGGCGCGCTTTGGGTTCCTGGTCGATCCGGCGCAGAAAGCCTCGTCGGCCAATCCTGGCAACTTGCCGGTAGGGTTTGCGCGGCACCAGAACCCGGGCAGCACCGAGCAGTTCCTGGATATCACTTGCGCGGCGTGCCATACCGGCGAATTGCGCTTCAAGGGCCAGGCAATACGGATCGACGGCGGCACGGCTCAGCACGTGCTGCCCTCCAGTGTTCCTACATTACGCGGTGGCAGTTTCGGACAAGCATTGGTCGCCAGTCTGGCGTCTACCTACTACAACCCTTGGAAATTCGAGCGCTTCGCCCGCAAAGTGCTGGGCAAGGACTACGAAGCCCGCCACGAGGAATTGCGCAAGGCCTTCAAGGCCTCCCTGGACACGTTCCTGCGGGTGGCCTGGAACGACACCCATCGTGGCCTCTACCCCACCGAAGAAGGGCCTGGCCGTACCGACGCCTTCGGTCGTATCGCCAATGCCAGCTTCGGCGACGCCATTTCGCCGCAAAACTACCGGGTGGCCAACGCCCCCGTGGATTACCCGCAGTTGTGGGACATATGGACATTCGACTGGGTGCAGTGGAACGG
Source organism: Pseudomonas sp. 3JA (assembly GCF_036961705.1). Taxonomy (NCBI): domain Bacteria; kingdom Pseudomonadati; phylum Pseudomonadota; class Gammaproteobacteria; order Pseudomonadales; family Pseudomonadaceae; genus Pseudomonas; species Pseudomonas sp. 3JA. The sequence continues at coordinate 2,202 of NZ_JBAMDJ010000081.1, read as the reverse complement.
ATCGGCCCAGCAACCGATGGCCCGCAACGTCGGTGAGGCGTTGGGGGTCGGCGCCACGCTGAATTTCTTCGACGCCCAAGGCAAACCGCTGCAGGGCGATGCGCGATACCCCTCCAGCGTGCGTGTGCGCGACTTGAACAAGATCGAAGAGACCCTGCAACTGCTCAAACCGCCTGTATGGCCGCAAGCGCTACTGGGCCCAATCGACAAACCGCTGGCCGCCAAGGGCCGGGCACTGTTTACCGAAAACTGCGCCGGCTGCCATGTACCCAAGGTGGTCCAAGGGCCCGACAGGCCGGTCCAGCAATTGCACATGCTGCCCGTGCAGGTGATCGGCACCGACCCGGGCACTGCCAATAACATCGCCGATCACCGCTTCGACCTGACCAGCCTGCAGTGGGATCCGGCCGAGCTGGCGAAGCTGGAAGTGCAACTGCACCCGACCCCAACAGAACCGCTGGACCTGAGTCAACTCTCGGTCGCCAAAGGCCTGGCCTACGTGACGGCATTCGTCGAAAACCGCGCTTACCGCGACGCCGGCGTCACCCCCGCCGAGCGCCCGGCGCTGGACGGTTTCGGCTTGCCCATCGGCGTACGTGAATTGCGCGCCTACAAGGCCCGGCCACTGGCGGGTGTCTGGGCCACGCCACCGTTCCTGCACAACGGCTCGGTGCCGACGATCTATCAACTGCTGTCCCCCCAGGATGAGCGCGCGACCACGTTCTATAAAGGCAACTTCGAATACGACCCGCGCCACCTGGGCTATCGCACCGAAGCCTTTACCAACGGTTTTCTCTTCGATACCCGCATTACCGGCAACCACAACAGCGGCCATGAATTCCGCGCGGGCGAGCGAGGCAATGGCGTCATTGGCCGCTTGCTGCAACCACAGGAACGCTGGGCCTTGCTGGAGTATTTAAAGGTGCTGGGCGGGCCATTGGAGTCGCAACTGTAATGATGAACCCCACAGGTAAAAGGAAGTTTCAATGTTGATCACGCTCTGGCTGCGCCTCGGTGCCTTTTTGGGCAAGACGCTCCTGTGGCTGCTGGGCATCGGGCTGCTCGGCTGGGCACTGTCCACGGCCTGGTTTGCCTGGCAACACAAGGGACCGGTCCCGGACAAGGAACAGGTGGCGCCCGGCGAAGCGGCCATGACCCAGGACATCATCCAGACTGCTATTCGCATCGTCGATCAGCATCGCGAAAGCACGCGTTATCTGCGCGATGCCCACGCCAAGGCCCACGGCTGTGTCATGGCCGAAGTCCAGGTGCCGAGCGACCTGCCGGCACCGTTGCGCCAAGGGGTATTCGCCGAGCCGGGGAAGGTCTGGCAGGCGACGATTCGCCTGTCCAACGGCAATGCCTATCCGCAGTTCGACAGCCTGCGCGATGCACGGGGGATGGCGATCAAGCTGATGAACATACCGGGCAAGCAACTGCTCGCTGATCGGCAATCACAAGGTGAGCAGGATTTCGTGATGTTCAACCATCCGAACTTCTTTGTCAGTGATGTCGCCGAATATCGTCAGAATGTGGCGGCTCAGGCTGACGGGAAAAAGGCGATGGCCTTTTTTCCGAGCCTCGACCCGCGCAGTTGGCAGATTCGGCATTTATTCATCGCCCTGGCGACTCTCTCACCGCCACCGGCCAGTCCGACCCAGACCACTTATTTCTCGGTATCGCCCTATAAGTTCGGTGAGGCCAACGCCAAGTTTCGCGTCGCACCGGATCCGGACAGTTGCCCAAGCTACACCTTGCCGGCCCAGAACCAGGACCTGCCGAACTTCTTGCGTAGCGCATTGAACCAGCAGTTATCCACAGACCGGGTGCCGGCGTGTTTTGTCTTGCAGATCCAGCGTCAGGATCCGAGCAAGTACATGCCGATCGAAGACACCAGTATTGAATGGCAGGAAAGTGATGCGCCGTTCGAGACCGTGGCCCACATCAAGGTGCCCGCCCAGGATTTCGACACACCCAAACTGAACCTGGCCTGCGACAACCAGTCCTTCAACCCCTGGTTCGGCATCGAGGCCCATCGCCCCATTGGCGGTATCAACCGCTTGCGTAAAGCAGTGTATGAGGCGGTCAGCGATTACCGTCACAGCCGTAACGCCGAGCAATAGAGGCAGGCAAATACCAGACAGCAAAAAGCCCGCTCAATGAGCGGGCTTTTTGTTGGTACCTGGCGTTCAGCGTTCCAGA
>NZ_JBAMDJ010000080.1:0-7867 GCF_036961705.1 Pseudomonas sp. 3JA | reverse complement strand
CCAGCGGGAGCAAGCCCCCTCGCCACGGGGGTTGTGGTGGTTGGGCACATTCCTCCTGTGTGCGAGCATGCTCGCGATGGGGCCAGGTCAGGTACATCGATGGCGGCTGGTGTACCGCTATCGCGAGCAAGCTCGGTCCCACAGGTTTTTCAGTGCTTGGTCTATTGGTGCTGGACATGCACCTGCTTGGCTGATGCACCGCCGGCCGCTCTTGTGGCGAGGGAGCTTGCTCCCGTTGGGTTGCGCAGCAGCCCCTGGAATTGGCCAGCGCGGTGGGTCAGGTAGATTGCGGTCAATCGGGTTGGGGCTGCTTCGCAGCCCAGCGGGAGCAAGCTCCCTCGCCACGGGGGTTGTGGTGGCTGGGGCGTCTGCGGGCATCAGCAGCGGATAGCGCGCCTAGACCACCGATGACAGCACAAACGACGTCACGGTGTTCTCCACCCCCGGCAACGCCGAGATCTCTTTCCACACTTTATGCACCCGCTCCGGGTTCGCCGCGCCCACCCGCAGCATCAAATCGAACTCGCCACTCATCACATCGCACTGCAGCACTTCCGGCATGGCCTGCAACGCTTGCAACACCTCGGCACCGCGCATGCGGTCGTAGCGGTAGACGAAGATCACCGCGTTGATGTTCGACGACGCTTGCGCGCCCTCCCCGGTGCGCACGGTGTAGCCCTGGATCGCGCCGTCGCGTTCGAGGCGTTCGATGCGTTGGCGCACGGCGTTGCGCGAGAGGTTGACCTTGGCCGCCAGTTCGGCGTGGGCGGCGCGGGCGTTGAGGCGCAGTTCGGCGATGATGCGTTCGTCGAGGGGGTCGAGAATTCGCTTCATGGGGCCTCCGGTTATAGGGCGCCGAGCAGTTGATGAAGGGCACCGAGGTCGTCCGGCTGGAGGCGATGAATCTGCGCCGGGCCATGTTCGGAAACCGGGCGTTGTCGCGCCGCGATGTGGATCCCCAACTCGCCGAGCAACACCGCCGATTTGACCGGGGAGATCTCGCCCAAGGTCACCATCGGCGCCACCAGGCTGCGCCGGTACAAGCGCGCCGCGAGCACGCCGGTGGCGGTGTGGGGGTCGATGACGTAGCCGGTGTCGCGATGCAGCGAGGTGATTTCTTCCAGCGTCTGCTCATCGCTGACCGCGTACGAGTCGATGATCATCCGCGCCTGCAGCCAGAACTCGTTGGCGATGGTCATTTCGCCGTGGGTTTCGAAGGTGTGCATCAGTGCGCTCACGGCCTGGTCGTCGTGCCCATAGAGCTCCCAGAGAAACCGCTCCAGGTTGGAAAAAATCGACAAGTCCATGGCCGGCGACAGGGTCTTGCTGGCGCGCAATCGCGAGTAATGGTTCTTCAAAAAGAACTGATGCAGCGCGTCATTCTGATTGGTCGCAACAATCATCTGCGTGATGGGCAAGCCCATCTTCTGCGCGATGTAGCCGGCATAGACTTCGGCAAAGCTCGCCGCGGGCACGCTGAAACCGATGGGCCGCTGACCGCCGCCCAGTTGCAACACGGCATGGAAATAAAACACCAACTGCGCCATGACGCTGACCCAGTTACTGGAATTGAAACTGATCGCCTCGTGCTGTCGGAACAGTTGGGTGACCAAGGTCTGGCACTCATCAAAACTGCCATCGACAGCCACTTGATGAACCCGCGGATGGGCCGTCGCTTGCAGGTCTTGAAGCTGGTCTTGCGGTACACCGGCCTCGGGATAAATCACCACCACATCGGTCTCGTCGCAGTGCTTGAAGGCCTCGATGGCGGCCAGGCCGGTGTCGCCGTTGGTGACACCGACCACCACGGCACGACGCCCGCGTTTGCGCAAAAAGTACTGCACCAGCCGCGCCTGCAATTGCGCGGCAAAGTCCTTCGAGGAGCGGGTCGGCCCATGGAACAATTCCAGGACCCATTCATTGCGATCCACCTGATGCAACGGCGCCAGGGAGCGATGGCTGAACTGGCTGCCGGCCTCCTTGAGCACCCGCTTGAAATCGGCCTCGGGGATCGCCTCGCCCACGAACGGACGCATCACCCGATAGGCCAGTTCGTCATAGGACAATGTCGACCAGTTGGCGATGTCCTGGGGTTCGAACTGCGGCAGTTCGACGGGGACGAACAGCCCGCCATCCTCGGCGATGGCCGACAGCACAACTTTTTCGAAATCGACCTGCACGGCTGAATTTCGGGTACTCACATAGCGCATGGTCAACTCCGGATATTCACTTGAAACGGCTCACTTGAAACGATGCGCCTGCTCCACCAGCCAGGTGGAAAACCGCACCGCGTCCGGGTGTTGCTCGGCCCCGGAACTGCGCACCAGGTAAAACGATTCGCTGGCCTCGATGCGCTGGGCGAAGGGTTCGACCAGACGTCCGTCGCCGAGCATGTCACTGACCATCGACGACCGCGCCAGGGCGATGCCCTGCCCCAGTTCAGCCATGCGCAAGGTGCAGACCAGTGTGTCGAACTGCATGCCGGTCGAGGAATCCACCGAGTCGGCACCGACCATTTTCAGCCAGTAACCCCAACCCTCTTCGTAGCCCAGCACGTGCAGCAACGGATGCTTGGCCACGTCCGCCGGCACCTTCAGCGTCGTCATCAAGGCTGGCGAACACACCGGGAACAAGGTGTCCCAGGTCAGGCGTTGCGACACCAGGCCGGGCCATTGACCGTGGCCCCAGCGAATTTCCATGTCGTCCTCGCCGTCCAGTTCCTTGACCCAGATGTTGCTGATGTAGCGGATGTCGACATGCGGATGCACCTGGCGAAAATCCACCAGTTTCGGTGCCAGCCAGTGCACGAAAAACGCCAGGCTGCCGCGCACCTTGATTGGCCGGCGCTTGTGCTGGCCAAAGATTTCGTTGGTGCCCACCGCCAATCGCGTGATCGCGTCCTGCACCACCGGCAGGTAGGCCTGGCCCTCCTCGGTCAGGCCCAGGCCACGGGGCAAGCGCTTGAACAGCGCCACCCCCAGGTGACTTTCCAATTGGCGGATCTGCTGGCTGACCGCGCCCTGGGTCAAAAACAGTTCGTCGGCGGCGTGGGTGAAGTTCAGGCAGCGCGCCGACACTTCGAACGCCCGCAGCCAATTCAATGGGGGCAACGTTTTTTGCTTCATGATCTGGACCTCGTTGACCCCCACGCACCGGGCACGTTTGCCCGCCCCGTCGACGCGCCTTAGAACGCGTCGGACGGTTGTGCCACGAGGGCAACCGACAAGCGTCGCTCGCGGCTTTTGCGGGTAATGTAATACACGAAGTAACACCAGGCGATGAACGGCAAGCCGAAGTACAGCGCCACCCGTTGTTCAGGGTCGAAGGCGATCCCGATGCACGCCAGGCTGCAGCACACCAGCGCCCCCAGCGGCACCCACGGATAGCCGCGAACCCGGAACTTGAGTTTGCGAATGTCGCCGCCGTTGGCCACATAGTGACGCCGGAAAGCGATCTGGCTCGCGGCGATGCTCATCCACACCACCACCACGGCCAGGCCGGAAATCGACACCAGCGCCAGGTAGATGGTGTCGGCGGCAAACACGCTGCTGAGCAACGAAGCGGCGCCGCCGGCCATGCTGACGATGATCGCGTTGAGCGGCGTGCCCATGCGGGTCAGGGCCGAGAACTGCTTGGGCAGGTGGCCTTGGTCGCTGAGGGTCCAGAGCATCCGCGAGGCGGCGTACAACCCGGAGTTGGCCGCCGACAACAGGGCGCTGATGATCACGAAGTTCATGATGTCGGCCGAGTACGGAATGCCGATGTAGGTGAACACTGTGACGAAGGGGCTTTCGACCAGACCGGCTTGCTCGCGGGGCAACAAGGTCGCCAGGACAAAAATGGTCCCGACGAAAAACACCGCCAGGCGCAGCACCGTGGTGCGGATGGCGCGTGGCACATTGCGTTGCGGGTCCTTGGTTTCACCGGCGGCGATGCCAATCAGCTCAGTGCCGGAGAACGCGAAGGACACCGCCAGCAGCGTCATCGCAATCGGCATGAAACCGGTAGGAAAAAGTCCTTCGCGGGTGAAGTTGCTCAAGCCGATGCTGTGGGCCTGGTCGATGTTCAACAGGCCAAGAATCGCGCCACCGCCAATCAGCAGGAACACCACCACGGTCAACACTTTGATCAACGACAACCAGAACTCGGTCTCGGCGAACAAACGCACCGAGATCACGTTGGAGAGGAACACCACGCCGGCGAACAGCGCGCTCCAGATCCACACCGGTGTGTCGGGAAACCAGCGCGCCATGAGGATGCCGGCCGCGGTGAACTCGGAACCGATGGCCACCGTCCACGTCAGCCAGTACAACCAGGCCACGGTGTAGCCGGTGCCGGGCCCGAGGAAACGCGTGGCATAGGTGCTGAACGAGCCGGTTTCCGGCATCTGCACCGCCAGTTCCCCCAGGCACATCATCACCATGTAGACCATCAGCGCGCCAATGATGTAGGCGATCACCGCGCCCATGGGGCCGGCCTGGTTGACGGTATACCCGGACGTGAGAAACAGCCCGGTACCAATGACGCCGCCTAATGCCAACATGACAATATGGCGCGTCTGCATTTCCTGTTTAAAACCGGCACGCGTATTAAGTTGTTGTTCTTTTATGGACATGGTTGTTCTCATGAAAGTTGTTAGGGCGCGCATTAACGTCCGCGACAAGTTATTGGGCAGAGTAAAAGTGCATCGCCACTAAGCTTTATTATTATTCCTATTCATGAACGCCCCACTCACAGCCTTGTGGCGGGGTACCAACTTTCAAACTTCAGCTTGCGGTCTCGATAGGGGCTTCATTGAGTTGCGGGGTGAGGGTCTTTTTGACGAAGGCGAAGGCCTGTTTCAGATCGTCCAATAGATCGTCCGTGTCTTCGATGCCGACCGAAACCCGCACCAAGCCTTCAGAGATGCCCAGGGCCAGGCGTTCTTCCAAGGTGTTCTCGACATGGCTGGTGGTGCGGGCCGGACCGTAGATGGTTTCCACCGCGCCCAGGTTGCCCGCGCAATGGGCGAAGCGCAGGCGTGGCAGCAGCAATTTGACCGTGTCCATGCCACCGACCAGGACAAAACTGACGATGGCGCCGAAACCGGACATTTGCGCGCAAGCCACGGCGTGGTTCGGGTGGCTGGGCAAGCCGGGATAATTCACCGCCTCCACCAACGGTTCGGTGCAGAGAAATTCGGCCAGGGCCCGGGCGCTGTGTTGCTGCTGGCGCATGCGCAGTGCCAGGGTCTTCATCCCACGGATGATCAGGTAGGCCGAGAACGGGTCAAGGCTCGCACCGTTGATTTCCCGATAATGCCGCACCTGGGCCATCAAGGCTTCGCTGCCACACACCAGGCCACCGAGCACGTCGCCATGGCCGCTGAGAAACTTGGTCGCGCTATGAATCACCACGTCCACCCCCAAGGCCAGTGGGCTCTGGTTCAGCGGCGTGGCGAAGGTGTTATCGGCCACGACCACCGCACCGACACGCTTGGCCGCTGCCACCAGGCGCGGGATGTCGAGGATTTTCAGGGTGGGGTTGGTGGGGGTTTCCAGGTAGAGCACCTGGCAACCCTTGGCGATTTCACGCTCCAGATCGTCGTGATCGAAGGTCTCGCACAAGGTCACCGTCACGCCGGTGCGCGGCAGGAACTCTTCGAAGATCTTGTTGGTGCCGCCGTAACTGTCCTTGGTCGACACCACACGATCGCCATGGGCCAGGAAGGTGTAGAGCACGCTGCTGATCGCCGCCATGCCGCTGCTGAAGGCCACGGCGGATTCGGCCATTTCCAGCTCGCGAATCTTGGCTTCGAGGGTCTCGACGGTCGGGTTGCTCATGCGGCTGTAGATAAAACCGGGGGCCTTGCCCAAGGCGACGTCGTACCAGACGTCGATGTCGTCGTAACCGTACGCGGCGCTGGCCACGATGGGGGTCTGCGTGGCGTTGTAGGGGTGCCTGACCTGCTCCCCACCCCAAACCGCCCGGGTTCCTGCTCCCGCATTATCAAGCCCTGTGCTGTCAGGTTTATTGTTCATTGAGGCTACTCACACTGAGGGGGTGGACGTTGAGCCATCCACCGGATCTGAGGGCCAATATAGGGAAAAGCCGCGCGGCCGAGAAACGATGTTATCGGTGCCAAAGGGGTGGTTTTTTTAATGGCTGAAGGCGAGTAGCGACCGGCGAATCACCGATGAACCTGTGGGAGCTTGCTCGCGATAGCGGTGGATCAGTTGCCATTGATGTGACTGACACTCCGCTATCGCGAGCAAGCTCGCTCCCACATTGGGGGCGGCGTTGATTTTCTACTGTGCGGGAGGGCGCGAGGGGTCATAGCACTGAAAAATGATAGGAAGTGCTTCACAGCCGGCGGGGGAAAATCACGACCCAACGCTCAAAGAGTGCAGCCAGCGTCGATGGAAATCAGCCTGCTCTGCAATATCGCTGGTTAAGTCTTTATCTTCATAATCAAAAATGTTGACTATGTCATTTTTACCTGCCGCCTCTCCCCAACGGACTTCATAAGCAACTACACCACCGGCCATTTGTGAAGACATTCGTGAAGGGAACACATTAACTTTAGCTCCCTTGCATAAAAATTTTACATCCGGAAAATCTCTTCTAACCATTCCTAAACACAAATACAAATCCGCTGCTGCGTATTTTTTTACTAATCCATCTGGCATCATCACGGTCATAGCCGTAGTTTTTTGGTCACATTCAAAAACTGCGTTCTTAACGACGCCGTCAATTTCAATTTTCACGTTTCTAGAAGTCATATCATTACCCGTCAAAAATAGATATTGAGTATTTACATAGAGCTTTATCTTATTCGATCATTCCCACGCTCCTGCGTAGAAATGCATCCCGTGATGCTCTGCGTCACATCCAGAAGCGGAACGTGGTGCGTCCCTGCAGCACTCCCACTTGGAAGCGTGGGAATAGTCAAACGATGGCTGAGGGCGAGGTTGGGAGAGGTTAGTTACTAATGAGCCTACCCGACCGGGAATTGCCATCTCATACCCATATCTATAACAAACGAGATTCAACCCACTCTTTAAAGAAAACTTCTTGCTCACTCGGATCGCTCGACAAGTTACTATCATCATAGTCAAATATATAAACAATATCATCGAGCGATGGGGTGATACCCATACTCAACTCATACGCTTTTAGCCCAAGCGACATCTGTGCCGACATGCCCGACGGATGAACATTTCTCTTGGCACCTTTACAGAAAAAGGTAACATCTGGATTATCTCGCCTAAGACTCGCAAAGCACTTATAAAAATTTCCACCTACATAAGTTTTGTCGACACCATCTGTCGCGCAGAAAGTAATCGCAATTTTGTTAGAGTCACATACAAGACAGGTACGTTCCTTTTTTCCTTCTCTAGATACCTGCACCTCCACTGTAGAAATCATTTTTTTATCTTCCTATTAGGGTTAGGGATGGAGTAACCAAATTCCTTTCCATTATCAAGTATTAAGGTTGCACCAAGCACATCCTCGTTACTTATACGACCTGGAATTGCAATCTCTTTTTCAGCCCCGAACAAATATGCAGCTCCCAGCTCTTTTTGTAGATCATGCCCTGGGATTTTTTGCAATGTATACAAGTACCCTATCCTCGTGTACTCGCCAGTGGCAAACTTCTTCCCCACATTTCGTGAGTAGGAGGTACTAATATAGTAACTAGGAGGCCAATCACTATCCAAAGAGTGTAAAAATAGATCCTTGCTTTTACCTTTGCTTTTAAAGCCATTTTCAAAAACATCTTCTGGTTCTCGTTCATCACCGCGGTACAGAAAATCCTCTTCTTTCTTAGGAGTAGGCAGCTTGGGTTCTGTTCGACTAACAGCTACCTTCGCCGCCGGATCCTGCT